>CAZOPH010000046.1:0-13795 GCA_964581635.1 uncultured Smithella sp. | reverse complement strand
ACCATTCAAAGTTAAGGAGGAAAGGTGAGATGGCAAAGAAAAAATTTGAAAGGACTAAGCCGCATTTAAATATAGGAACCATCGGTCACGTGGATCATGGTAAGACCACGTTAACAGCCGCAATTACCAAATATCTGGCAAAAAAAGGTTTCGCGGAATTCCGGGCCTTCGATTCTATTGATAACGCTCCGGAAGAAAAAGAGCGCGGTGTTACCATCAATATTTCCCATGTGGAATATGAGACGGAAAAAAGACATTACGCTCATGTGGATTGCCCCGGCCATGCCGACTATATTAAAAATATGATTTCTGGCGCCGCCCATATGGATGGAACCATTCTGGTTGTGGCCGCCTCCGATGGTCCGATGCCTCAGACCCGTGAACATATCCTCCTTGCCCGTCAGGTGCAGGTTCCTTACGTTGTCGTTTATCTGAATAAAGTTGATCTGGTTGATGATCCCGAACTTCTGGATCTGGTTGAGCTCGAATTAAGAGAGCTTTTGACACAGTATGAATTTCCTGGTGACAATATTCCCATTATTCGCGGTTCGGCTCTGAAAGCTTTGGAAGCCGAGGATGTAAATTCTCCCGATGTGAAAAGCATTGCCGAACTGATGGACGCCGTGGATAATTATATTCCCGAACCGAAGCGCGATACCGATAAACCTTTCCTGATGCCGGTCGGTGACGTTTTCACCATTTCCGGTCGTGGCACTGTTGTGACAGGAAGAGTGGATCGCGGTATTATTAAGGTTGGCGAAGAAGTTGAAATCATTGGAATTCGCCCAACCATTAAAACCGTTGTTACGGGTGTCGAAATGTTCCGTAAAACCCTCGATGAGGGTCGTGCGGGCGATGATGTCGGTTTATTGATTCGCGGCATCAAACGTGAAGAAGTGGAAAGAGGCCAGGTTGTTGCCAAACCCGCTTCCATTACTCCCCATACAAAATTCGAAGCAGCGGTTTACGTCCTGACGAAGGAAGAAGGCGGTCGTCATACACCTTTCTTTTCCGGCTATCGTCCCCAGTTTTATTTCCGGACAACGGACGTGACGGGTGTGGCAACGCTTCCTGAGGGCGTAGAAATGGTCATGCCCGGCGATAATGTAAAAATGACAGTTGAACTCATTATGCCCATCGCAATGGAAGAGCAATTAAGGTTCGCTATTCGCGAAGGTGGTAGAACAGTTGGCGCAGGTGTCGTAAGCAAGGTTATTGAATAGAAACTGGCAATAGGTTATCCGATCAATGAAAGAACAAAAGATAAGAATTCGTCTCAAAGCTTACGATTATAAACTGCTGGATCGCTCTGTTGAAGAAATAGTGGATACTGCAAAAAGGACCGGTGCACGTGTGGCCGGTCCCATACCTCTTCCTACGGAAATCAATAAATACTGTGTTAATCGTTCACCGCATGTGGATAAGAAGTCCCGGGAACAGTTCGAAATTCGCACACACAAAAGATTGATTGATATTGTTGAGCCGACGCAAGCCACAGTGGATGCATTGATGAAACTGGATCTATCCGCGGGAGTGGATGTCGAAATAAAAGCGTAGGCATGGAGTCGTGGCGGTGGAAAGTGGTTTCAAAAATTGCCATTTTTCAAAATGTTGAATATCGTGGCTTTATTTATATAAAAGTTGGATGATGATGAACAAGGGAATTCTTGGGAAAAAATTAGGAATGACACAGGTATTTGCCGAAGATGGCGCTGCTGTCGGTGTTACAGCCATTGAGGTTGAACCGTCGGTTGTTGTTCAGGTGAAGACCAAAGAGAAGGATGGCTATGATGCCATTCAAATCGGATACGGCCGTGTGAAGCAAAAGAATGTCACGAAACCGCTTCAGGGTCATTTGAATAAGGCTAATAAAGGCTTCTTCCGTGTTCTAAAGGAATTTCCCGCCGAAGTTGGTCAACACGAAATCGGCCAGGAAATCGCTTCAGATATTTTTCAGGCCGGTGACTATGTCGATGTTGTTGGGACATCGAAGGGCAAAGGTTTTCAAGGTGTTGTTAAAAGACACGGTTTTGGCGGCGGCCGGGCAACTCACGGTTCCATGTTCCACAGGGCTCCGGGATCTATTGGTGCTAGCGCTGATCCGGCCCGTGTATTTAAAGGCACGAAAATGGGCGGTCATATGGGCGATATTCGGAAAACCATTCAAAATCTTGAGATCTGGCAAGTACGTCCTGATCGAAATTTATTGTTACTAAAAGGTTCCATTCCCGGCGGGAAAAATGGCTATGTGATCATTAAACAAGCCAGGAAAAAAAGTGCGTAAATCAGTGGAGTTATAAACATGGCAGTCGCAAATGTTTTTGATATTGAAAAGAAGAAGGTCGCAGAAGTCGAGTTGAATGACGCTGTATTTGGCGCAGAAGTCAACGAAGCAACGATCCATGATGTTGTCAAGATGCAACTGGCATCACGCCGGTCGGGGACGTCTGCAACTAAGGGGAGAAATGATGTGAGTGGCGGCGGGAAAAAGCCCTGGCGTCAAAAAGGAACCGGCCGAGCCCGGTCTGGATCGTCGCGATCACCGATCTGGAGAGGAGGCGGTATCGTTTTCGGGCCTCAACCGCGTGATTATTCATTCAGCGTTCCTAAAAAAGTACGAAAGAAGGCTCTCATCTCCGTGCTCAGTATGAAAGTCAAGGAAGAAAAAATGACGGTTTTGCGGAATTTCCCGCTGGAAACGATCAGTACCAAAGCCTTTAAAAAAGTCGTGGATCTCTTCGGCCTGAAAAAGACGCTTTTTGTTATTGATCAGGACGATACCGTTCTGATGAAGTCATCGCGTAATTTAAAGAATGTAAAAATGATTCGGTCGGAAGGCATCAATGTTTATGATGTATTGAAATATGAGCATCTGGTCCTTCTTGAACCCTCTATAAAAAAGATTGAGGGGGCATTGCTGGCATAATGGAACTGCATCAGATTATTAGAAAGATATTAATTACGGAAAAGAGTAACCTTGACCGAGAAACAGCAAATAAATATCACTTTGAAGTCAATCGCAAGGCCAACAAAGTAGAGATTGGCAATGCGGTGGAAAAGTTATTTAAAGTAAAAGTTACAGATGTGCGTGTCGTTCATGTTTTAGGAAAAAAGAAACGAATGGGAAAGGTCATGGGGCAGAAGAGTTCCTGGAAAAAAGCGATTGTGACTTTAGCTGAAGGCAGCCGTATTGAAGTCGCTGAAGGCGTATAGAACGATTTAAGGATTAATCAAATGGGAATTATCAAGTACAAACCAACATCACCCGGCAGGAGATTCCAGAGTGTCTCTGATTTTTCGGAGATTACGTCAACTGAGCCGGTCAAAAGCCTTTTAAAGCCGATCAAAAGAACAGGCGGTCGCAATAGTTATGGCCGGATCACGGCGCGTTATATTGGTGGTGGTCACAAACGTAAATATCGGATGATTGATTTCTGTCGTAATAAGACGGACATTCCAGCCAAAGTGGCGACTATTGAATATGATCCGAACCGGTCTGCGAGAATTGCACTGCTCAACTATCGAGACGGTGAGAAAAGATATATTGTCGCGCCGGCGCAGATCAATGTCGGCGATGTTCTGATTAGCGGTGCAAAGGCGGATATCAAGCCAGGAAACGCCATCCCTTTGAAGTATATTCCACTCGGCTCCTTGATTCATAATGTGGAATTAAAAGTAGGACGCGGAGCGCAATTGATTCGTTCTGCGGGCACATACGGCCAACTGATGGCGAAGGAAGGAACTTACGCCCAAGTGAGACTGCCGTCCGGTGAAGTCCGAAAGGTATTCATTGAGTGCATGGCGACAATCGGTCAGGTCGGTAATAATGATCATGAAAATATCAGTATCGGTAAAGCGGGACGTACCCGTTGGCTAGGTAAGACGCCCCATGTGCGTGGGGTTGTCATGAATCCGGTGGATCACCCGATGGGCGGTGGCGAAGGAAAATCATCCGGTGGTCGTCATCCATGTACGCCTTGGGGTGTTCCGACCAAGGGACATAAAACAAGAAAGAACAAAAGAACGGATAAATATATTGTAAAGAGAAGAGGTTAAAAAAACGTGGCACGTTCGATCAAAAAAGGTCCTTATATAGAAGAAAGTTTGCTGACCAAGGTGAGAAAAATGGAAGCCGAAAGCAGCAAGAATGTAGTTAAGACTTGGTCGCGGCGTTCAACCATAACACCCGAGTTAATCGGATACACGTTTGCCGTGCATAACGGGAAAAAATTCATTCCAGTTTATGTGACAGAGAATATGGTGGGTCATAAAATGGGCGAATTCGCGCCGACTCGGACATTTTATTCTCATTCCGGTGATCGGAAAACAAAGGTTAAAAAGTAGTCATTCTCGCGCAAACGGACAGGCTTGGAGTTGATGAGATATGGAAGCAAAGGCAGTAGCAAAATATATTCGGATGTCGCCGCAGAAAGTTCGACTGGTTGTTGATCTGGTTCGAGGCAAGAAGGTGCAGGAAGCGCGAAATATCCTACTTTACACCAGAAAGTACTCGGCGGGTATCGTTGCCAAGGTGTTGAAGTCCGCTGTTGCTAACGCGGCCCAGAATCCTAATATTGATGAAAACACGCTTTACGTTAAAGAGATATTTGTGGACCAGGGACCGTCGTTGAAAAGATGGCGGGCCAGAGCCCAGGGCCGAGCGGCAGGAATTAAGAAGAGAACGTCACATATCACCGTTGTTGTGGACGAAAAGTAAGGAGGAACGATATTGGGTCAGAAGGTTAACCCGGTAGGATTACGATTAGGCTACATTAAAAAGTGGCAGTCCGTATGGTTTGCCGAAAAGAATTACAGTGGAATGTTGCTTGAAGACTTAAAGGTCAGAAATTACCTTAAGAAAAAGCTATATCATGCCGGTATTTCTCATATCGAAATTGAGCGGGCGGCAAATAAAGCCAAGGTGAATATTTATTCAGCCCGGCCGGGTGTCATTATCGGGAAAAAGGGATCGGAAATAGAAAAACTCAAAGCGGAAATTGAAAAATTTTCGCAGGCTGAAATTATTATCAATATTTTAGAAGTCCGAAAACCGGAGACGGATGCCCAGTTGGTAGCCGAGAATGTCGCCATGCAATTGGAAAGACGGGTGGCTTTTCGCCGTGCAATGAAGAAGTGTGTCGGTTACGCCCTGAAGTTTGGCGCCAAAGGCATTAAGATAACCTGTTCCGGGAGACTCGGCGGGGCTGAAATTGCACGCTCGGAATGGTATCGTGAAGGACGTGTTCCGTTGCATACCCTGAGGGCTGATATCGATTATGGTTTTATTGAAGCTCATACGGCTTATGGTTTGATTGGTGTTAAGGTTTTAATTTTTCATGGAGAAGTGTTGCCCACAAAAAATGAAAGACAATCATGATTTCAAAAGGGATTTTCTGGACCAGGAAAAGTCGCTGTAAAGGACAACGGGAGTTTTAAATTATGTTAATGCCAAAACGGGTAAAATATAGAAAATTGCAGAAAGGCCGTATGGGAGGAAAAGCAACCAGAGGGGGTACCATTGCCTTTGGCGACTATGGATTACAGGCGGCTGAATGCGGATGGGTCTCCGCAAGGCAGATCGAAGCGGCGCGTGTTGCGATGACTCGTTATGTGAAGCGCGGTGGTAAAATCTGGATTCGAGTATTTCCGCACAAATCCATCACGAAAAAACCTGCTGAAACTCGAATGGGTAAAGGTAAGGGAGCGCCGGAAGGATGGGTAGCGGTGGTAAAGCCCGGATCGGTTCTCTATGAGATGGAAGGCGTAACCAAAGAAGTAGCCAAAGAGGCGTTTCGCCTGGCATCGCATAAACTGGCCATTTCAACAAAGTTTTTATCAAGGGAGATATCTGATGAAAATTAGTGAAGTCAGAGGTCTCGGTATTAACGAGCTTCAAATCAAAAATAGTGAATTAGCAGAAGAACTGTTTCGGTTGAAGATTCGACATGCATCGGGTCAACTCGAATCAACCGCGACGCTGGGCCGCCTCCGTAAGGACATTGCCCGTATCGCAACGGTGCTGAAGGAAAAGGAGGCCGCAGGTTAATATGGCTGAAAAGAGTAACAAGCGCACGATTAAGGGCGTGGTCGTCAGTGATAAGATGGATAAAACCATTGTGGTGAAAGCCGAAAGATTGGTCAAGCACTCTGTGTTTCATAAATATATCCGCAGGCATGTTAAATACAAGGCCCATGATGAACAGAATCAATGTAAGATGGGGGATACTGTATTAATCATTGAGGCGCGGCCGATGAGCAAAGACAAACGCTGGCGGATGCTGGAAATTCTGGAGAGAGCGAAATAGAAACTTGGCTTCTCAAGTCAAGTAGCTTGTTATAGTGGAGTTTATTTTATGATTCAGATGCAGACAATTCTAAATGTTGCCGACAATTCCGGCGCCAAGCGAGTCGCTTGTATTAAAGTACTTGGCGGATCGAAGCGGCGTTACGCGAGCTTGGGCGACGTCATCGTCGTTGCCGTGAAAGAGGCGATTCCGAATTCCAAAGTAAAAAAAGGCGATGTGATGAAAGCGGTCATCGTCCGCACCGTGAAAGAGGTGAGACGGCCGGATGGTTCTTATCTTAAGTTTGATGATAACTCCGCTGTTCTCATTAGCAATCAGATGGAACCGATCGGGACAAGGATATTTGGACCTGTTGCCCGTGAATTGAGAGCAAAGCAGTTTATGAAGATTATTTCACTGGCACCAGAGGTTTTGTAAGCCTGTTTTGAAGAGGGGAAAAATGAGTTTAGGTAGATTGAAAAAAGGAGATATGGTTAAAGTTCTTGCCGGTAAGGACAAAGGAAAGACCGGTAAGATTCTAAAAGCTATACCCGAGAAGAATAAAGTGGTCGTTGAAAAGATCAACGTGATCAAGAAGCATAAAAGACCTGATCAAAAAAGCAAAGGTGGTGTCGTGGAAAAAGAGGCGGCGATGGATGTCTCCAAGGTCAGCATTATTTGTGGTAAATGCAAAGAAGCGACCCGGATCAGAAATCGTATCCTCGAAGATGGCAAGAAGATTCGTATCTGTAGCAAGTGTAATGACGTTATCGATGTGGGTTAAGAAAAAATGGCAAGATTAAAGGAATATTATTTAAAAACGGTTGTGCCGGCTCTGGTCAAAGAATTTGACTACAAAAATCCCATGCAAGTGCCCAAGATGGAGAAGATTGTCGTCAATATGGGTTTGGGAGAGGCTATTTCTAATGTGAAAATTATTGATGGTGCCGTGCAGGAAATGGCGATGATTACGGGACAAAAGCCGGTGATCACCAAAGCAAAAAAATCCATTGCGACATTTAAACTCCGCCAGGGCATGCCGATTGGTTGTTCGGTCACTTTAAGAAAAGAAGTGATGTACGAATTTTTTGATCGCCTGGTGAACGTAGCGTTGCCGAAAGTTCGAGACTTTCGGGGAATATCGCCCAGTGCGTTTGACGGCAGGGGAAATTATTCCATTGGTCTTCATGAACAAATCATTTTCCCGGAAATTGAGTATGATAAAATTGAAAAGGTCAAGGGAATGAATATTACCATTGTGACATCGGCGAAGACGGACGACGAAGCCCGTGTGCTGCTGAAGTTAATGGGTGTACCCTTCAAGAATTAAACGAGGAAGCTCCGGAGGAATTTCGCGTGGCAAAAAAGTCATTAATAGCAAAATCAAACAGGAAACCGAAATTTTCGGTCAGGGAATATAACCGCTGTCAGATCTGTGGCAGGCCTCGATCGTATTATAGAAAATTTGAAATGTGTAGAATCTGTTTGAGGAAACTTTCCTTACAGGGTGAGCTTCCCGGTGTGATAAAATCAAGTTGGTAATTTTAGTTTAAGGAGAAAAAGCATGGGGATGACTGATCCTATTGCCGATATGCTGACCAGAATTCGAAACGGGAATAAAGCTCGTTTCAAGCATGTCAATGTTCACATGTCGCAGATGAATATGAATATTGCCAAAGTCTTGAAAACGGCTGGATATATCAACAATTATGATGTTGTGAAGGATGAAAAGGGCCATCCGATGCTGAAAATCACCCTTAAATATCCGGATGCAAAACATACGGTGATTACCGACATCAAAAGAGTCAGCAAGCCTGGGCGCAGAGTGTACGTTGCTGCTGATAGCATTCCGAAAGTGCTCAATGGTTTTGGCATTTCAATTCTTTCAACTTCCCGCGGTGTCATCACCGATCAGGAGGCCAGAGAATCCAATGTCGGTGGTGAAATTCTTTGTAAAGTTTGGTAATTAAATTTAGATTTTAAACGGGAGTTCTTGTTCATGTCGAGAATAGGTAAAAAACCGATCACTTTTCCCAAGAATGTAAAAATAAGCCAAAGTGGCGGTATTGTTAAAGTCGAAGGGCCCAAGGGTACGTTATCTTCGAAATTGCCGAATGGTATTAAAATGGTCGTTTCCGATAATAATTTGGCCATCGAACGAGAATCAGATGATCGCCTTGTTCGATCATATCATGGATTAGCCAGGACATTGATTAACAATATGGTGACCGGTGTCAGTACCGGCTTTGAAAAGGGACTGGAAATATCAGGGGTTGGCTATCGAGCGGAAATCGCCGGATCGACTTTGAAACTCGTTTTGGGTTACTCAAGCCCTGTGGAATATACTATTCCCAAGGGAATCGACGTGAAAGTTGATAAACAGGTTAATCTTGTTGTTTCTGGAATTAATAAGGAACTTGTCGGCCGAGTGGCTTCGGAAATTCGGTCACTGAAAAAACCGGAGCCTTACAAAGGCAAAGGCATCAAATATGTGGGTGAGTATATTCGGCGCAAAGCCGGTAAGTCGGCAGGGGCTTAAATTAGAGTTAAAAAAATATATTGCCTTAAAGAGGTGGAACATTGGCTTCCAAAAAGACACTAAAAATTAGAGATAAAAGAGAGAAAAGAGTAAGGGGCAAACTCACGGGAACATCGGAGCGGCCACGTCTTTCTATTTTTCGTTCGGACAAACACATTTATGCTCAGGTGATCAACGATGCTCAGGGCACAACTGTTGCGACAGCCTCTACGTTGAGCAAAGAACTGGCTGGTAAACTCAAGGGGATCAAGAAAGTGGATGTGGCCAAGGAAGTGGGCAAGTTGATTGCAACGCGTTTACAGGCCTTAGGCGTAGAAAAAGTTGTTTTTGATAGAGGAAGATTTCTCTATCACGGCCGCGTGAAAGCTTTAGCCGAGGCTGCGCGGGAAAATGGTCTTAAATTTTAAACTAAACTTAGTGTATAGAACTCATGATAAGGGAAGAATCGTTGGAAAAAAAAGAAATGAAAGATGGGGAGCTCCTCGACAGAGTGATTGCCATTAATCGTACGGCAAAAGTCGTCAAGGGGGGAAGGCGGTTTCGTTTCAGTGCGATTGTCGTGGTCGGTGACGGTCAGGGTATGATCGGAGCGGGTTTGGGCAAAGCGCATGAAGTTCCCGAAGCGATCCGCAAAGGGATGGAAATGGCCAAGAAGAATATGGTTAAAGTCGCAGTGGCCAATAAAACGATCCCTTATGAAGTTCTAGGAAAGTTCGGCGCAGGTAAAGTATTGTTAAAACCCGCATCAGAAGGAACTGGTTTAATTGCAGGTGGCGCGGTACGAGCCGTTTTGGAGGTTGCCGGTGTTCATAATATTTTGACAAAATGTTTAGGTTCACACAATCCGCACAATTTGGTCAAAGCCACGGTAGAGGGGCTTTGCCAGTTGAAAGATCCGGCGGAAATTGCCGCTCAGAGAGGCAAGTAAAATAATTGATGAGGGTATTTGTACAGTGGGTAAAATGTTGAAAATTAAAATGGTGAAAAGTGTAATTACCCGGCCGGAAAAGCAAAGAAAAATTATGCGCGGTTTGGGACTGAATAAATTAAACAGCACTGTGACTCTGGTGGATACCCCGGAGATCCGTGGCATGATTAATAAAGTGATCCACCTCGTTTCTGTGGAAGAGTCAAAGGAGTAGGCTATGGATTTGAGTTCTCTGAAAGCGCCCGCCGGAGCGACAAAAAAAAGGAAAAGAGTCGGCCGCGGCGATGCTTCCGGTCACGGAGGAACTTCCGGTAAGGGTCATAAGGGCCAGAACGCCCGTTCGGGTGGTTATACGCGCGATGGTTTTGAAGGCGGTCAAATGCCCATGTCTCGAAGACTACCAAAAAGAGGGTTCCGCAATCCGTTTCGGCAAAGTTACGTTGCTGTGAATCTGCTGGATTTGAGTCGTATATTTGACAAGGGCGCCGTCATTGATGAAACGGCAATTTTAGCGAGTGGACTTGTTAAGAAAAAGGGTGATGGCATTAAGATTCTGGCCAAAGGCAATATTGATTTTCCGGTTACTGTGAAGATGGCTAAAATCAGTTCAGCTGCAAAAGCAAAAATCACCGCTGCAGGCGGATCTGTTGAAGAGGTAATTTAAATTGCTAGAGGGATTAGGCAGCGTTTCTAAAATACCAGAATTACAGAGAAGAATCTTGTTTACCTTGCTTCTTTTGGCGGTTTATCGTGTCGGTGTATTCATTCCAACCCCTGGAATTGATAATACGGCATTGCTGGCGTTTTTTGATCAGGCCAGAGGTTCCATGTTGGGTCTGATGGATTTGTTTGCCGGCGGCGCATTGAGCACATTTTCCATTTTTGCTCTGGGTATTATGCCCTATATCACCTCATCTATTATTATTAATTTGTTAACCGTGGCCATTCCGCATTTGGAAAAACTTTCCAAGGAAGGTGAAAACGGACGAAGAAAAATTACGCAATATACCCGTTATGGTACCGTTGGCTTAAGCATTGTTCAGGGATTCGGGATAGCATGGGGATTGCAACAGATGGCGTCTCCCACAGGGGCTCCGATTGTGCTCAATGCCGGCTGGTCTTTCATATTAATGACCATTATCACGCTGACGTCCGGTACTGCATTTTTAATGTGGTTGGGTGAAACCATTACGGAAAAGGGGATTGGTAACGGAATCTCCCTGATTATTTTTTCGGGTATTGTGTGTAATATACCTCGGGCAATCGGTAGTACATGGCGTTTGTATTCGTCCGGCGAATTGCATTTTATAATCCTAGTTTTATTAGGAGTGTTCATGATCGCTGTGATTGGAGCGATCGTTTATGTTGAGGCGGCACAAAGAAGAATTCCAGTGCAATACGCCAAGAGAATCGTGGGCAGGAAGATGTATGGAGGACAGACAACCCATTTACCCCTCAAGATTAATTCCTCCGGTGT
This sequence comes from uncultured Smithella sp., assembly GCA_964581635.1. GTDB lineage: Bacteria > Desulfobacterota > Syntrophia > Syntrophales > Smithellaceae > UBA8904. The sequence continues at coordinate 2,567 of CAZOPH010000046.1, read as the reverse complement.
TATCCCGCCGATTTTCGCATCATCCGTGATAATGTTCCCGGCGACCATCGCTAATTTTGCGCCGCAAGGTTGGATGAAAACGATTTCCGGATATTTAATGCCTGGACATGTCGGATATGAAATCCTGTTTGTAGCGTTGATCTTCTTCTTCTGTTTCTTTTATACGGCCGTCACAATTAAACCTGATGATATGGCGGAAAACATGAAGAAATTTGGCGGGTATGTTCCGGGAATCCGGCCGGGTAAGAAAACAGCTGAATATATTGAAGAAATATTGGAAAGACTCACCTTCAGCGGGGCGATTTACGTTTCCATTATCTGCGTACTGCCCAGTGTATTGATTTCTCAATTAAATACGCCTTTTTATTTCGGAGGCACGTCTCTTTTAATTGTTGTCGGTGTGGCCATGGATACGGCGAGCCAGATTGAGTCGCATTTACTGACCCGTCAATACGAAGGTTTTATGAAAAAAGGACACATGGCTCGCAGACGATAAAAATGTTTTTAAAGGTTGGGGCTCATGGTCATTCTGAAGCAGCCCGATGAAATCGACAAAGCCAGAGCAAGTAACCGGATTGTCGCAGAAGTATTGAGTGTTATTCGTGAAAAAGTAAAACCGGGCGTGACAACCTTGGAGTTGGATAAGATAGCCGAAAGTGTCACAGAGAAAAGGGGAGCAAAACCTGCGTTTAAAGGGTATAGAGGTTATCCCTATTCTTTGTGTGCATCAGTCAATGAAGAAGTGGTTCATGGGATGCCATCGAATCGAGTTTTAGTCGAAGGTGATATTATAGGACTTGATTTCGGTGTTTGTTATCAAGGCCTTTATGGTGACTCGGCGATAACACTTCCTGTCGGCAGGGTGAGTGAGCAGGCGACCAGGCTGATGCAAGTAACAGAACAGAGTTTATATTCGGCAATTCACCAGGCCTGTGACGGAAACCGTCTTGGTGATATATCGGCAGCGGTTCAAGAAACGGTCGAAACGGCTGGTTATTCGATTGTTCGAGATTTTGTCGGTCACGGTATTGGTAAAAGTATGCACGAAGACCCGCAGATTCCGAATTTTGGGAAAAAAGGACGTGGAATCGAACTAAAAAAAGGGATGATTTTGGCCATCGAGCCGATGGTCAATGCAGGGAAATATAAAGTGAAGATTTTATCGGATGGTTGGACGGTGATTACGGCGGATGGGAGTTTATCGGCTCATTTCGAGCATTCGGTGGCGATTACTGATAACGGACCGGAGATATTAAGCATAGATTAAATTGACTGATTCCTTAATTGAACCGGCAGGGATTAGAATAAATGTATGGCCAAAGAGGAAGCAATAGAAGTTGAAGGTCGGGTTCTTGAGCCCCTGCCCAATGCCATGTTTCGGGTGGAATTGGAAAACGGGCATAAGGTTTTGGCGCACATATCCGGCAAAATGCGGATGCATTTTATTAAAATATTGCCGGGGGACAAAGTGACGGTAGAACTTTCGCCTTATGATTTAACCCGGGGCCGGATTACTTACAGGACGAAGTAAAAAATATTTTTTTACCGAGGATAAGGAGTTTATAGCGTGAAAGTAAGATCGTCAGTGAAAAAAATATGCGAGAAGTGCAAAATTGTTAAGCGCAAGGGTGTTTTGCGTGTTATTTGTGAAAACCCGAAACATAAGCAGCGTCAGGGCTAGTTACAAACATTTCAGGAGGTTATAGGTGGCACGAATTTCAGGTGTTGATTTACCGAAAAATAAGAGAATGGAAGTTGCTCTAACTTATATTTATGGTATCGGCAAGACAAGGGCAAAGCAGATCCTGAAAGATTCGGGTGTCAGCCCGGATACAAAAACTGACCAATTGGCCGACTCCGAAATATCGGCAATCAGAGGCATTATCGATAGAGAGGGTAAGGTGGAGGGTGATCTTCGCCGGGAAATATCCATGTCGATTAAACGTTTAATGGATATTGGTGCATACCGTGGCTTGCGCCACCGCAAAGGACTTCCTGTCAGAGGACAGAGGTCGCACACCAACGCAAGGACAAGAAAAGGTCCGAGAAGGGCAATCGCAGGGAAGAAAAAATAGTTGGGATTAATTTTCGACCGGAGGAAAAATGGCGAAAACAGTTAGAAAAACAGGTAAGAAAAAAGAAAAGAAAAATATCACGGAAGGGGTTGCCCACATTCAATCCACTTTTAATAATACCATTATTACAATCACGGATATGACCGGAAATGTTATTTCTTGGTCATCCTCAGGATTACAGGGCTTCAAGGGTTCACGTAAGAGTACGCCTTTTGCCGCACAGATGGCCGCAGAAGACGCAGTGCGCAAAGCCAAAGATCAGGGCATGCGCCGGGTTCAGGTTTACATCAAAGGTCCGGGCGCCGGACGGGAATCAGCTCTGCGTTCTTTGCAACTGGCCGGATTGACCATTACCATGATACGCGACGTCACGCCTGTTCCGCATAACGGTTGCAGACCGCCGAAGCGGCGCAGGGTATAAATAGATAAATATTTTAAGAATGATTTGAGATTAAAGGGAGGCGTTTTTTGGCAAGATATACGGATTCCTCA
>CAZOPH010000045.1:0-13890 GCA_964581635.1 uncultured Smithella sp. | reverse complement strand
TATCAACTAATAGGGATGTTTTGGTCGCTGTTGAGTGTCGGGATACTTTACAAATCATGAATGTGTATGCAAAAGCCAACGGCCCTGCAAAAATTGATTTACATATTTTTATAAGTTATAGCAATTACTTATAAAATTAGAAGATGCTCATAATTCATACTAGGCACACTAATTGCTGTATTTTAAAACAAAGACAATTAGGATTTAATTAAATATAAATATTTAGGAGGACAGATTATGAAAAAGTACTTAATGGTTTTATTGACATTGGTTGGATTGATGATATTTACCAGTTCAGCGTGGTGTGATCCTATAACATCGGCAACTTACGGTGGTGTGGATAAGCTTATCGCTTATGACGCAGTTAACAGTGGTGACGCTGAAGAACTTGCATGGGTAAATTTAAAAACTGGCATGGCATATACTGAAATGGTTAAATATACTCCCACTTATCCCGATATTTGGCCTTGGCAAGAAACAGCTGACACTGGAATTTTAGCGATTGATTTTAAAACTGTTGATCCTGCTTATTTTTTCGTTAAACTTGGAAATATTGCTCCCGGCTATAAGGGTGATGTTGCAGTCCCTGACCATTTCTTATACGAGAATATGTCAAGTTTAGCTTGGGGTGTTATTAACATGGCAGAAATTGAAACAAAAGTGGAAGAGTTGCTTGGGGAAGGCATTAATATTGAAGCGATATTGATAGGGAAAATCAGTCACACTGGCGAGCTTGGGGGTGGAACCGAGGTTCCCGAACCCGCAACACTTATTCTTCTGGGTCTGGGCTTACTGGGTATCGCAGGCATTCGCAGAAAAAAATAATTAAGAATCATTATTTATAAAGAAAAAAGGCAGGACGTTTTCGGTCCTGCCTTTTTTTATGTCTTTAATTTTTCTATCACGACACTGTATTCGTCATGTTTGTATTTCATAATTCCTGATGCACTGAATGCTATGCCCAGCAACCTTCTAATCATTTCGCTTCTGAGGTGTCACTAATCCCGCATCGCTTCGCTTACGGGATAATTCGACTTTCCAACATGACTGCGCTTTGCTTGTCCTGTTGGAGTCTCATGAAAAAAGCCGTCCTCTTTTCAGAGAAACGGCTCTTTTTCTGTTTTATGATTGCTGGAAATTACTTTACTGCATCCTTCAATCCCTTGCCGGCTTTGAAAACCGGAACCTTCTTGGCGGCGATTTTGATCGCCTCGCCGGTCTGGGGATTTCTGCCCTTGCGAGCCTTCCTTTTGCTCACGGAGAAGGTGCCGAATCCCACCAACGTTACGCTGTCCCCTTTTTTGAGCGCTTTCTGGATTGCCGCCAATGTCGCACTAACCGCCGCATCAGCCTCTTTCTTGGTGCATGTTGCTTTTGCTACTTCATCGATTAACTCTGCTCTGTTCATTGGACACCCCTTTAAAATTTTATTTTGGAAAACGGTGAAAGGAAAATATCTCTAATTTAAAAAAAAATCCATCTTTTTTTATAAAAATCAACGCAGCTTCTGCCGAGCCACCTGTTTCTTGATATGCTTCGCCCCGAAAATCAAATCCTGCTTTTGAATAAACACTTCTGTATCGGGCGGCACGGAATGCGTGAGCCAGACGTTACCGCCAATAACAGACCGGGCTCCAACTACGGTATCTCCACCCAGAATGGTGGCATTGGCGTAAATGATCGCATCATCTTCAATGGACGGATGGCGCTTCTTCGATCTCAGCCGCTTGCATTCCGCCTTGGACAGTGACAGAGCTCCCAGCGTAACCCCCTGATAGATCCGGACGCGGTTGCCGATCGTGCAGGTTTCTCCAATCACAACTCCTGTGCCGTGGTCAATGAAAAAACTCTCACCGATATGCGCACCCGGATGAATATCAATGCCGGTGCGGCCGTGAGCATATTCCGTCATAATCCGCGGCAAGAGCGGAATCTTTTGATGATAGAGCTCATGCGCGATCCGGTAAATCGTGATAGCCCGGATTCCCGGATAGCTGAAAATGATTTCGTCGTAACTCTCGGCAGCCGGGTCGCCTTCCAGGGCGGCTCGTATGTCCTTGGCAAGCATACCGCGCAGCTTAGGCAGTTTCCGGAGAAATTCCACCGTCAACTGATGTCCCAGCGGCTCGCAATGCACGCAGGGTTGGTTATGGCGGATACAGTCATGACGGATAGCCAGGATAACCTGCTCGGAAAGGATTTCGTAAAGCGCGATCACCTCCTGCCCAAGATAATATTCCAGATTGTTCGAATCCAGACGGGTGCGGATGAAATATCCGGGATACAGAATCAACGCCAGGCGGTGTAAAATGTCGATAACCGATTCCCGGCAAGGAATCGGTTCGGCGCTGACGTGATCAAAGCATCCACCCTTGCTGCATGATGCAACCAGCTCATCAACAATAGCCGGCACTTCATCGCGGTAATTTTTCGCCGCTTGAATTTCATTTTTGCATGAATCGCCGTTTTTTGAACGTCTCATCTGATCGTATTATCCTTTTAATTTAAGCTGCAGCAAATAGTCGTGATCTAATCCACACTATCTACTATATACACTATTCACTGCTTATTGCAGGCCTGGCCTGATTCTTTCCAGAAGGGAGACATACCGCGCAATCTTTCGATGATCGCCGGCATCTTTTGAATGACAAAATCTACTTCTTCCTCCGTGTTGTCAACACTCAGGCTGAAACGGATCGAGCCATGCGCCATCGTGAAAGGAACCCCCATTGCCCGCAGCACATGCGATGGCTGCAGCGACCCGGACGTGCAGGCCGAACCGGATGAGGCACAAATGCCCAGTTCATTCATCAAAAGCAGGATCGCTTCGCCCTCCACAAATTCAAAACTGATATTCGTCGTATTGGGCAGACGATGAACGATATCGCCGTTGACACGGCTTTGCGGAATCTTCTGAAGTAGTTCTTTCTCCAGTTTATCCCGCAGCCGCCTGACATTCGTATTTTCCTTTTCCATATTCCTCGCAGCCAGCTCGCAGGCCTTCCCCAATCCGATAATGCTCGGCGTGTTTTCCGTACCGCCGCGCCGCTCTTTTTCCTGATGGCCGCCGATCAGAAAAGGCGAAAACTTGGTGCCACGCCGGATATAAAGAACGCCGATCCCTTTCGGGGCATGCAGCTTGTGGCCGGAAACCGAAAGCATGTCGATCAGATTATTCTTCATATTGATGGGAATTTTCCCTGCCGCCTGAACTGCATCGGTATGGAAGAGAATCCCTTTCTCATGCGCCAGCCTGGCTGCTTCTTCCACCGGGAAGATAACACCTGTTTCATTATTCCCCCACATCAGGCTGACAATTGCCGTATCGGGCGTCAGGCTTTTTTCCAGATTTTCCAAATCAAGAATCCCATTTTTATCCACGGGCAGTTCGGTGATTTTATATCCCTGCATGCCCAAATTCGAGCAAAGGGTGCGAACCGCCGGATGCTCCACGCGGCTGATCACAATATGTTTTTTATCCGGCCTTGTTGTCAGGGCGGATCGAATTGCGGCGTTGTCGCTTTCGGTTCCGCAGCTGGTGAACACAATTTCCTCAGGCAACGCGCCCAGAAGCGCTGCCACCTGCTCGCGCGCGACGCGAATTTTCTGGCCGACCTGACCGCCGAAGCTATGCATGCTGGAAGGATTGCCGTACAGATCACGGAAATAAGGTAGCATGACATCCAATACATCCTGGGCCACCTGTGTTGTGGCATTGTTGTCGAGATAAAGAGTTTTCATTTGGCCGCCTCCTCAACCAGGATGTCCGGTGAAACAAGTTCTTTGAGCCTGTGCTCCACAAAGTTTTTCAGGGTGATATCCGAAGCCTTACAGGTCGCGCACGCGCCACGGGTTGCCACAATTACCCGATTGCCGATGATATCGATGATTTCAATATCCCCTCCGTCTTGTTTCAACGATGGCCGGATCTCCCGCTCGATCGTTTCTTCGATCAGACGGATTTTCTGAATATTGGTGAGTTTTGGCTTGGTATCCGTTTTGGGCTCCGCCTTCACGCGTTCGATGATCTGGGCGATGGCATCCTGGCAGGAACCACAGCCTCCGCCGGCTTTGGTATAATTGGTGACATCTTCCACGGTGGACAGATTATTTTCACGAATGGCCCGCTCGATTTCTTTGTCCGTCACGCCGAAGCATTCACAAATAATTTTTGCGCCTGTCTCCAGTGCGGGAGCGCCCCGATAATTTTCGACCGCCTTTTCCAGCGCCTGCTTGCCCATGACGGAGCAATGCATTTTTTCATCGGGAAGGCCGCCCAGATACTGGGCGATGTCCTGATTGCTTACCTGAAGCGCTTCGTCAACAGTCATGCCCTTGATGATCTCCGTCAACGCCGAAGACGAGGCAATGGCACTCGCGCAGCCGAATGTTTTGAACTTGGCATCCTTGATGCGTTTATTTTCATCGAGCTTGAAAGTCAGCTTCAATGCGTCACCGCAGGCCAGTGACCCGACTTCGGCCACGCCGTCCGGATTTTCAATCTCACCCACATTATGCGGATTAAGAAAATGCTCTTTAACCTTATCCGTATATTCCCACATAAACACTCCTTAAATCTGATTTGAATCAGGCTGTTTGTTTTGACTATTTCTCTTGCGTCTTTGAAACATAATTAAAATTAATCCGCTTCAATTGCAAGTAATTTTATAGTGTTTAGTAACCAGACGATTTAACATGGATTTCGTCTAAATTGCCCTGGACGGCCGTACAAAAGATCAAGAAAAAAAGGGACGCAGATCTGCATCCCTTTCAACTTTATGACCACAGAAGCTTAATAAATCTCGTTTTAAAATCTGGGCACAAATCGCATGGAAGGTAAAGTTATCTTCTGAGCTGACACATCAAGAAAATCAAATAGAGCTTTGCGGGTATCTCAGCTCATGCCTCCGGACAGAGGAAAATCTCCTCTGAATACTTTTTCTACAGGCACATAATTTCTTCTTCGGTTAAATCTTCAACGCGCACAGGATCAATACCCTTGATCATGGCAGCAAGCTGCTTGTTTGAAACCTGAGGCCATGTATGAACAATACGCCATTTTTTGTCTTTTGCCCAATTGATAAATATCCAGGCATAACATTCCTTACAGTGTTCCTGTTTTTTCTCAATGTAAGCGTTTCCATCGAGTCCCTCAAGGTCCTTATGCTTGGGGCACTTGATATCGATGCAAAATGTTCCCGATTTGTACTCTTTACTCATGTAATCTTCCTCTTTTCTCTGGTACCGGCTTCTGCTGGCAACGACAGTTAATTGGCATATTGATTTTACCTATGCCTTGCTTTGCATTTGAAGTATAGGGGGTCTGTTTTTTCTTGTCAAGAAATAGTTTACATTTGATACATGTTTCCCGCGATGGGTTACTTGTCCTTCATAACGAGGGAGAAAATCTGTTCTTTGATTTTCTCCGTGTACTCACGGTAATCGAATGCCTCTTTATCAATAACATACTGGATAATGGTTCCCTGGATCAGGGATACGATGATGACCGATGTAAGTTGCACATCGACAGGCATGAATACACCTTTTGCCGCCCCTTCCTTAAGAATTGCCGTGATCTCGTCGCGGTAGCTCTGTAGAAGCTTGATATTCGCCTGACGGATGCGTTTGTTACGACTGATCTGGCCCCAAAAATCGATGATCACGGAAAAATAAGCTTTTTCCTTGTTCAGCAGATCGAATGCCTCATCGCAGAAGGCCAGCAACTTGTCTTGCGGCTCCTCAAGCACAGTGAGAGCCTTGTTGAGATTATACTTGAGATTGGCGTTCATCTCCTTCAACAGCGTAAATAGGAGCTCCTCCTTGTTCTTGAAGTAATAATGGACCAAACCCGTGGACAAACCTGCTTCCACGGCGATGTCCTTTATCGTGAACTCGTTGTATCCCTTCTCCCCGACAACCTTGTACGCCGCCCGGGTCAACTGGGCACGCCGCAGATTTACTAAATCATTTTTGTTGCGTTCATTCATAACTTAACCATACGCTTCCTTGTCCCATGAAAGGGAATATAGGGAAACAACCCTTGTATGTCAAGATATGATCAGGTCCTCCAGGTCAAGCTTCTTGATCGTCGCAGGTGTGGGGATACCATTTGCATCCCAACCCCTCAGTTTATAGTAGGCGGGCAGCATTTTACCGAGGGGCACCTTTGTCTTTGCGTTCCCTGGGATCTGTTCTTCATCGGTAAACCGCTTGGGCAGGGTGTCGTCCTTAGCGGAAAATCCCTCACGGGCATTGAAGAGCCGCTCTAGGGTAAAGCCTCTCTCGCCCATCCGGGAAAATCGCCCGAAATCGATATCCATGCCTGTTGCCTGTTTTATGGCCTTGGAATGAGGGAGCATGGGAAGATGATATCTCATCATCGAGGAAGGCATCTTTAAGATAAGTTCTATGGCCGGCCAGGTAACGGTCAAAATCTGCGTGACAAGCCAGCTTACGATTTTGGAATTGGGTACCTTAAACACTATAGTAGGCAGAATGGTCCAGGAAGTGAATAGACAGTTTCCTCCGGCGCTGATGGCGGATAGGAGATTCTGATCAAGAATGGTATAACTTGGCTTGGACCGGTAATCATAAGGATCGAGAATCGCCGGTCCGGTCGCCTCAAAATAGATCATATAACCGCCATCGAGATGACAGGCACCGCGGTTTGCCGTCGCGTAGCCCAGACCATGGCCGACCGCTCCCCGGGGTTCGTAGCCGGCCATTTCCATTCCTTTGGAGTGAGGAGCAAAATCTTCCCCGCCGTACTTCTTTGACAGGTACTTCACGCCTTCCGCCAAATCCGCGCCAATGCCCCGGCGTAAGGCAATATCCCGTATAACAGCAGAGATGTTATCTTTTTTCCCAAATTCTATCCCAGTCATCCACATGCCCTTTTCATTGAGCTCTGCCGCAAAGCCCATGACGGTGCCCGTTGAGATTGCATCGAGGCCTAGGGTGTCAAGCTCATGGTTCCAACGGATAATCGCATCCATGTCATTGATGAGCATATTGGACCCCAGCAAACACAGAATCTCATATTCCGGCCCCTTGATCTGACGGCCATCGAGCTCGACGATCCGGGCGCAGCGGATCGGGCAGGACTGACAACCGTCGTTTTTCACGAGTCGGGTCTCCGTAAGGGTCTGGCCCGTGAGCATTTGAGCGTCCTCATAATGGCCTGAAGAAAAATTCTTGGTGGGAAGGGCATGATGATCGGATAATGATTTCAAGAAACCCGATGTGCCATACTTGGGGGCAAACTCGCCTGTAGCCGGATGACCCTGGAGCATCTTGATCCACTTCTTGATGGTTTCCTTGAAACTATCCGCGTCGTAAAGCTCGATCTTCTTGCTTCCCTTAGCGACGATACCCTTGAGGTTCTTCGACCCCATGACGGCACCCATGCCTGACCGCCCGTGAGCCCTATCCTGGGAAACGACGATGGCATACCGAACAAGGTTTTCACCGGCCGGGCCGATGACCATCTTGCCTGCCTTCTTGTCACCCATCAGTTCCTTGGTTTCTTCAATGTCCTTTCCCCAGATAGCCTTTGCATCCTTGATGAGTACGGCGTCATCGTTTATATCCAGATAAACAGGGCTCTGTGCCTTTCCTCTGACGATCACGCCATCCCAGCCTGCCTTCTTCAGATGTATCCCAAAATTTCCGCCACTGTTGGAATGCCCGATTGTACCCGTCTGCGGACTTTTGGCGGAGATGTCGTAACGGCTTGTTGACGGGGCGCCTGTGCCCGTCAGCGGAGAGGTCATAATGATCAGAATATTATCGGGCGACAACGGGTCAATGCCGGGCTTCATGAGATCCCAAAGGATCTTTGTGGAGATGTACCTGCCACCGATGAAACGCTCCCTGTCACGGTCCGACAATTCATATTCACCAATCTTCCCTGTTGTGAGATCGACATCCAGCATCCTACCTGCGTAGCCTTTATACTTACTCGCCATATGATGAACTCCCATTGATTATTTGAATAAACAGGAACAACGCCCCCATTTCTTATAGGCTTGATTGAGATCATGCGGACTCGCCGGAAGCGGCCACCTTCTCTACTTTTATCGGTATCTGCATCACAACGGCTTCCACCGGACATTCCCGACTGCAGAATCCGCAACCGATGCAAGCCTTGGCATCCTTCAGGTACGGGAAAGCATCCACCCCTTTCTTCCGGGGCAGCTCCGATAGGACCAGACAACCCACCGGGCAGGCATCAATACATATGCCGCAGGCCACGCAGCTTTCCAACACGATATCCGGTTTGAGCCATTCCGACCGTTTGATCATCATGCAGGAAGCGCCTTCGGCATCCAGGACGGCGGCCTGAGGGCATATCCTGCCGCAAGCGCCACATTCGATGCATAAACTTGCATCAATGGTATGGGGCTTCTTTTTCTCGCCCGAAATAGCGACAGCCGGACAGTTACGTGCGCAGGCGCCGCAGCCATTGCATTTTTCCGTGATCGTATAGGACATGCCTTTTACCTCTTATTTTATTTTCAGTTTTCGCAGCGTTTCTTCTTTGGGCTTGCCGGTGGTCGTGTCCCATCCGAACTGATCCCAGTAACCGGGAGCGAGTTTTTCCACATCAACAAACCTTCCCTTATTGGCTCCCTCCGTCTGGGGAACCTTGCCCAGAGCGCGGCTGCTGATGAAGTTGTCTCTCGGTTCAACACCATGTTTGACGTTGAAAGCCTGTTTCAAGGTCTGAATCCGTTCGCCTATGGTCATATATTCCTCGGGCGTTAACTGCCAGCCTGTCGCCGCATTCAGCCATTCAAATGTCGGAACTCTTTTCGCCCCGATAAAAAGGCCAAAAAGACACATGCCGGCTCCATTGGCCAGGCTCATGAACTTGCTGCACGCCGCAGCAGTTTGCGCCTTTTCCGAATTGATTTTGTACTTACTGGCTTTTGTGTAGAGAAGGCTTGGTCTGGGTAGATCCTTCACGCACTTCCAGAGCTGAAACATTTCGTAATACAGGTGGGCGCCCAATGTATGACGGCCCGGCGACGGTTCAAGACTGTAGTGAACATTGAAGCCCGGATCATTCCGGCCGTCATGCATGGCCGGTTCCTGCCCCCCGGCCTGGATGGCAAACTCAATGGTTCCTTTGCCAATTTTTGCAGCAGCGATTTTTGTTCCGTCGGCCAGGAGATCACCGATTCCCTCCCGGTTGATCATTTTTTTAATGAGAGCAACGAGTGACTCCGTATTCCCCCACGTCAACTCCAGACCCCCCGTATCTTCTTTGGTAAGGATACCCTTTTCGTAACATTCAATGGCAAAGGCCGCCGTTGCGCCGGCAGATATGGTATCCATGCCGGCCCTGTTCAGAAGCTCGTTTAAATAAAAAATGCTGTCCAGATCCTCATTCATGCACAGGCCGCCCAGCGCCAGAATACTTTCATATTCGGGTTTGTGGGTATGGGCATACTTGCCCTTCGTGGCACAGATACCTCCGCATCCCAGAGGACAGGAATAACAATGGTACTTCACAATTTCCGTATTTTTGATGAGATCGGGATTGATTTTTTTAGATTTCGAAAGCGGAAAATCGCGATTGGATCCACTCCAGTTTTTTAGAGGTGAATCACCCATCTCGATGGATGCCTGGTTCATGCCGCTCGTGCCCCATTTCTTCACAATGTTTGCATATAAGAGACCGTCCTGTGGGAAAACAATTGGTGTCACACGAAGGAAACTACCCACACGGGCAAACACGCTCCCGGACGTGAGAGGAATCGGCCTTCTGACCCACTTGGCGCAATGCCGGCTCAGGCGTTTCATAGACGCCGGATCGTTGGCACCGATTCGTTGAACGCCGTCGAGGACCAAGGCCTTAAGTTTCTTGATTCCCATAACAGCGCCCAAACCTGATCGGGCGGCGATTCTGCCCTTGTCGCTACAGACACCGGAAATAAGGGAAACCTTCTCCCCGGCAGGACCGATAACTGCTACGGCCGCTTTTTGGCCATACTGTTGTTTAAGGATTTCTTCTGTTTCAACAGCATCATGGCCCCAAATATCTGCAGCGTCTTTCAAGGTAGCTTTACCATTTTTGACGTACAAATAAACAGGCTTGGGACTGATGCCCTTAAAGAAAATAGCATCATAGCCACAATGTTTGATCGCCGGGGAAAAGGTACCACCGCAATTCGCTTCACCCCAGCATCCGGTTAGCGGAGACTTGCCCACGAGAGTCCACCGGCCCGAAAATAAGCTGCCTGTCCCGGTAAGGAAGCCCGAACAGAAGCCGAGTATGTTTTCCGGTCCCAGGGGATCAGCGCCGGCGGGCATACGATTGTAAAGGATATAAGCGCCCAGACCCATCCCGGACAAATACTGTTCATAGACGTGGTCGGGTATGAATTCCTCCTCCATGGTTTTATTCGACAAATCCACCAGGAGGATTTTCCCCATATAAGGTTTATTCACGACAATGATTCCTCCGTTACTTTTATGCTACATCAGATTCCAGGCTGTGTCGAAACCGTCACGAACAGCATGGGCGATTCGGCCGACCTTGCGGGCATCGCCGATGGTGTAAAATCTGGCAAAGTGCGGTTCAAGCTCTTTGGCCAGCTTGTCATTGCTGCGCACGCCTACTGAGAGGACAACATGATCAGTCTTCTCTTCCCTGCGTTGGCCGCTAATAGTGTTTTCAAGGATAATGCCGTCGGCGGTAATCTTGACCAGTTTATGGCTGGTGATGAAATCCGCAGCGTATGCCTTGAGCCGCGGGAGCACATCGTCCAGATGCTGAGAGTGCGCACCTGGCGCGATCTGATCCATCATCTCCACAATGAGAATACGGTTGCCATCCTCGGCTAATTTTTCTGCGGTTTCGAGGCCGGTCATGCCCGAGCCGATAACGGCTACCCGCTTCCCCTTAAGGCTGACCGTACCATCCAATATCTCGGTAACGGTGCATACGTGTGATTGTTTGACGCCTTCGATAGGCGGGGTGATAGCGTTGCCACCCGTAGCCACAATGACGGCGAAGGGCTCGAGAACCTTAATGGACGCAAGCGTAGCCTCGGCGTTGAACCGAATCTCGGCTCCGTTTTTCAGAGCGGCATGATACAAGTCGGTAAAGCACCAATTGATCTTTTCTTTTTTGGGAGGCTTGTTGGCCAACTGCAGTTGGCCGCCGACAAAGGCATTCTTTTCAAAGACAACGGGCTTGAATCCACGTAAGCCTAAAATCTCAGCCGCCGAAAGTCCAGCCGGTCCGGCCCCGATGATTGCAACCACCCTGCCGGAACCATCTTTCAGAGGTTCGGCGGTTTCGCGCTCACGTCCGAGGCGTGGATTGACGGCGCATTCGAGCGGCTCGCCCTGCGCAGCGTTGGCCAGGAAGGATTCAAAGCACCACAGGCAACTGATGCAGCGCTTGATGTCCTGTTCGCAGCCCTCACGGGCCTTCTTCGACCAGGCCGGATCGGCCAGGTGCGGACGTCCCAGACATACGAAATCCTGGTATCCTTCCCGGAGCTGGGCCTCAGCCTGTTCAGGGCTCCGGATCACATTGGCGGCCAGGACCGGGATCCTGACATTGTCCTTAACGGCCTTGGCCAGATTCTTGCGCCATCCCGTCTCAAAGGATGTAGGCTCAAGCCAATAGTTCATGGTCTCATAATTGGCCGAGGAGACATCAATGCCGTCAACGCCGGCTTGTTCCAGACGCTTGGCAATCTCCACGCCCTGGGCTAGTTCAATACCCTGGCCGGGCTTACCGATACAACGGTAGTATTCATCCACGGCCAGACGGACGATAATCGGAAAATCAGGCCCACAAAGGCGGCGGATGCCGCGGATAATTTCCAGAATGAAGCGCATGCGGTTTTCCAGGGACCCGCCGTATTCGTCCGTGCGCCGGTTGGTATGGGGACTCAGGAACTGCTGGATAAGGTAGCCGTGGGCGGCGTGTAATTCGACACCATCGCCGGAGGCAAGCTGAACGCGGTGGGCCGCTTGAACAAAATCTTTAATCAGGCTCCTGACTTCCCGTTTTGAAAGAGCCCGTGTTTTCTGCTTGGAATATTCGCAGGCCACGGCTGATGGTGCCACCACAGCTCGAACCAGACCGGTCTTGGCAAATTTCTCTGCAGTGGGTACCAACTTGAAGAAGAGCTGCCAAAAACCGGGCCAGGCGCGACCGATTCGTTCCCTTAGGGGCCAGGGCCCGATCATGAGCGAATTACTCTGGCGGCCGGGATGGTGCAGCTGACAGAATACTTTTGTGCCATGAACATGCAGGCGATCAACCATGCGGGCAAAAGGTTCGATGTGGCGGTCGCTCGTCATGGCCAGCTGACGCGGCAGACCGGCGCCGTGGTATTCATTGACGCGCGTGATGCCGGTAATCAGCAATCCCAAACCGTTGCGGACTCTTTCTTCATAGTAGCTGATCAGTTGCTCCGAGGGGGTCCCGTCAAAATTGGCCATACCGACTTCCAAGGGAGGCAAAACCACGCGGTTGCGCAGAGTCACTTGGCCGATCCGGCCCTCTGAAAATAAATGTTTGTACTGCTTTTGAATCATCTCACCCATTATTCCACTTCCATATTCTTGATGCGGTATTCCCGGCCTGTGACCAGCGTCAGTTTCTTCTGCCCGCAAGATGGACAAGCAATATCTTGCAGGCTCTTCCTCTCTACCTCAAAGGATTTTTTACAATCCTGGCACTGGAATGCGATGGGGATCCACTGAATTCTCAGTTCTGCCTCTTGAGCAATCGTATCTTTACTGAGATAATCTAAATAGCGCTGCATCCATTCTTCTTCAAGGTCACTTAACATGCCCACTTCAAGTTGGATGGCACGAACCTTGCGGACACTGTGCATCTCGGCCTGCTTAACTACAATATCCAGAATGCTCTTCATTACCGGTAGCTCATGCATCCTATACCACCTCGCCTTGATCGCTTCAGAACGGTATTAAGCTTCTCCTTGCTTCCGTGTGTCTCAATGTTTCGCATCTGATGGGAACTTATCCGAGCTCCTTGAGCCTGGCATAGGATTTGACCGGCAAGCCGCCAACATCCTGATTGATTCGGCCCAGAAGCTCATTGACCGTAGCCTCAATATTTTCCACGGAAATACGAATTGCCTTCTGTGGACATGCCTGGGCACATACGCCGCAAGTTTTACATAGTGCGTCTTCACAATGGGATTTCCCGTTGCGAAGAACCGCCGCGCCGGTCAGGCATACTTTCGTACATTTGCCGCAACCAATACACTTGTCCTGATCCATGATGACTGTTACGCCTTTGAGACGATGAAAGGTATCTTTAGCCTCAGGAGGAAGATAACGATAATAGTCAAAATTCGTGCAACAACAGGGACAGCAGAAACAAACCGTGGTGAAGGGCCTGTCCTGAGATACATTCCAAATCGTGTTGTCCGCCGCTACGTGCCCAATGAAAGGAACAAGACCCGCTTTGACCGCCTTATGCAAATGCGCGATCGCCTCTTCAATCGAGGCATGGTGTGCTACCGTTGTATCCTCTTCAGCTGTGGGCAATCCGATATGGATGCATCCTATATTTAAGTCGAAATTCTTGCACTTCCAGGCATCGCGGCATGTACAGCGATGGGTGATAATGCGATGTTCTGAACTTCGGATCATACCTTCCAGGATGACGATCGGCAGGGGCAAACTTCCGACTTCCAATTCTGCATTGACGGGCAAATAGGAAATGTTCAGTTGTTCCGGCGTCGTTGCATCCACCCGGATTTTATACATCACCTTGCCTAAAATCGGCACTGAAGGTTTAATATAGGCGAGCTTCCAGATCTTTGCCAGAAAGGTCAGATACCATTTCGGTCTTTTACCCATCATCAACACCATTTACTTTTAATCATGAAC
>CAZOPH010000044.1:0-14155 GCA_964581635.1 uncultured Smithella sp. | reverse complement strand
ACACGTTTTATGAATTCGATCGTCATATGATTCATGAAAAATACCAAAATGTTTACCAGGTCATAAGCCGCTGATAGAGGGGTAGCCAAAGTTAAACACATACTGCATCAACAGTTTTTTTCCCTGCACTATACCAGATTGAAAAACTATTCTTAAAAGCCAGGCCTAGCAAAACACCTGGCACAATTAATCCTTAAATATTTGAAATTAAGACATTTTATTTATATTTTATAAAATTCTTGACAACATTATAACTTGTAAGATAAACACTTCATCAATATGAATGAATGTTCATTCATATAATAAGGCTGATTGATGAATAAATCGGATAAACGTTCTGTCATCTTGCAGGTGGCCCTTGAACTGATTGCCGAACGGGGTTTTCACGATGCTCCCATGTCCGAAATTGCCGGCAAAGCCCATGTCGCCGCCGGTACAATCTATCGGTATTTCGAAAATAAGGACGTGCTCATCAACGAGATGTTTCAGGAAATTGAAGACAAACTTCTGGAGGCCGTTCTGAGAAATTACCCGGAGGGGAAACCGATCCAAGAACAGTTTTCCCATTTATTCAGCCAGCTTTTCCGGTATTTGTTAACACACCCGATACATTTCCGCTACATGGAGCAGTTTTTCAACTCACCTTATGGAATCTCCAAACGCCGCGACAAGCTTTTGGACAAGAACATAACTTCCGGCAAACGCGATACACTGGTCGAAATATTCAATGAAGGAATTTCTCAACAGATTATAAAAGATTTGCCTTTCATTGTGCTTTCATCGCTGGCAATCGGCCCCATGCTCTATGTGATACGTGACCATACTCTGGGTTTTGTGGTCCTGGATGAATCACTGATTCGTCGCATTACAGAAGCCTGCTGGGATGCAATCAAGCGGTAATGCCGAGTATTACGGTAGATAATTGAATTTCTAACTACACAAGGAACAAACATCCATTTGGATTTTTAAAATTAATCAGAGGTGTTAAATGAATAAAACTTACAGAGTCGGTTTAATAGCAGCCGCAGTTATTCTGGCCACAGGATTGATGCTCGGAGGGTGTAATCAACAGAACGCGGCCGGCCCACCTCCCTTGCCCGAAGTTGCCGTTGTAACGATAGGGCCAAAGCCGGTAACATTGACCACTGAATTGCCGGGCCGAACAGCAGCCTATTTAATCGCCGAAGTGCGTCCTCAAGTAAGTGGTATTATCCAAAAGAGACTGTTCACGGAAGGCGCTGATGTCCGTTCCGGTCAGGTTCTTTTCCAAATCGATCCCGCCCTCTATCAGGCGGCACTTGCCCGGTCCGAGGCGCAGCTCACCACTCTTCAACTCAAGGAGAAAAGACTCAAGGAACTGCTTTCTGACAAAGCAGTCAGCCAGCAGGATTACGACGATACATCAGCCGCGTTGAAGTCGGTTCAGGCAGAGGTGCAGGCGGCACGGATCAACCTGAAATATACGACTATTACCGCACCTATCTCGGGCCGCATCGGGAAATCCAGCATTACAGTTGGAGCACTGGTAACGGCCCACCAGCCTGTGGCGTTGGCCACCATTCAGCAGATGAATCCCATGTACGTGGATGTTACCCAGTCCACCACCGATATTCTGCGCCTGCAGCGCCAGCTGGCGAAAGGGCAGATCGATCAAAACGGCAAAAATCAGAAGAAGGTCGAACTTCTTCTGGTTGACGGGTCAATGTATCCCTTGAAAGGAAACCTGCAATTCCGGGATGTCAGCGTCGATCCGACCACCGGGTCGGTCGTTTTGCGCATCGTGTTCCCCAATCCCAGAGGCATCCTGCTTCCGGGCATGTATGTCCGTACGGTGGTTCAGGAAGGGATCCAGAAAAACGCCATTATGGTTCCCCAGCAGGCCGTCTCACGCGATTCCAAGGGAAATCCCAAGACGCTCATTGTGGATACCGAAGGCAAGGTCCAGCAGCGGCAGCTTACGCTGGAACGGGCCGTCGGCAATGACTGGCTGGTCTTATCCGGTCTACAAGCAGGAGAACGGGTCATTGTCGAAGGAATATTGAAGGTCAAACCGGGCATGACTGTAAAAGCCGTGCCTTTCAGTCAGAGCGGGAAAACATCTGAAAAAAAGCAAGACGCGGTTCCGGCCGCAAAAGCCAATTAACGGAGGCCGCTGATGCTGTCAAAATTCTTCCTGGATCGTCCGGTTTTTGCCTGGGTCATCGCCATCGTTATTATGGCGGTGGGCGTGATTGCGATTTATAACCTGCCGATTTCCCAGTATCCCCAAATGGCCCCGCCCACCATCGCCGTTTCAGCATCCTACCCGGGAGCGTCATCGGAAACGGTGGAAAACAGTGTGACACAGGTCATTGAACAGAAAATGACCGGGCTGGACAATCTGATTTATATGTCGGCCTCCAGCGATTCGGCCGGCGGATCGCGTCTGGAACTGACGTTCGCTCCGGGAACGGATCCCGACATCGCATGGTCCAAGGTGCAAAACAAAGTACAGTCCGCCATGTCAAGCCTGCCCGACGTCGTGGAAAGCCAGGGTGTGCAGGTCAGCAAGTCGACGCGCAATTATCTGATGTTCGTGGGTCTCATTTCCGAAGACGGCTCGATGGACGGAACGGACCTGCGCGACTACGCCAAGTCAAATCTGGAAAAGATTCTGGCGCGCGTGCCCGGTGTGGGCGAGGTGGAAGTTTTCGGCGGCGGTTACGCGATGCGCGTCTGGCTTAATCCCGACAAATTAACGGATTACCATCTCACGGTTGACGATGTGCTGACGTCGCTCAAATCGTACAACGTGGAAGTGTCAGCCGGACAGTTCGGCGGCGCACCCGCCGTGGAAGGCCAGCGCTTGAACGCCTCCATTGTCGTTCAGAATATGCTTTCCACGCCGGAAGAATTTGCCAGAATACCGCTGCGTACCAATCCGGACGGATCCATCGTGCGTGTCCGTGATGTGGGCCGCTGCGAGCTGGGCACCGAAATCTACGATATTCAGGTTGCAAACAACGGGAGGCCGGCGGCGGGGATCGCCATCCGCCAGAGCCCGGACGCCAATGCCCTGGACACGGCCGACGCCGTCAAGGCGAAAATGGCGGAGATGAGCCGTTTTTTCCCCGCCGGCATGAAAGTCGTTTATCCCAACGACACGACGACGTTCATCAAAGTGTCCATCAATGAAGTAATCAAGACGCTCGTCATCGCCATTGTGCTGGTCTTTTTAGTCATGTGGCTGTTTTTGGGGAATATTCGGGCTACGCTCATTCCCACGATCGCCGTGCCGGTGGTTCTTCTGGGAACATTTGCCATCCTGGGGCTTTTTGGATTTACCATTAACATGCTGACCATGTTTGCCATGGTGCTCGCCATCGGCCTTTTGGTCGATGACGCCATTGTGGTCGTCGAAAACGTGGAGCGGATCATGGCCGAGGAAGGTCTCCTCCCCAAGAAAGCCACGGCCAAGTCCATGGAGCAGATCACCAGCGCGCTCGTGGGCATCGGACTGGTGCTGGCCGCCGTGTTCGGCCCCATGGCGTTCTTTCCCGGATCGACGGGTGTGATTTACCGCCAGTTTTCCATTACCATCATTTCCGCCATGCTTCTTTCGGTGGTTGTGGCGTTGATTCTGACACCCGTGTTGTGCGCCGGATTACTCAAACCAGTGAAAGCCGGACATGAGCCGGCGGAAAACGCCATCTTTTTTTTAAAACCTTTTTTCCTGTGGTTTGACCGTTTGTTTTTCAGCCTTCGGAACCGTTACGTGGGGATGGTCGGCCATTCGCTTTCTCGAAAAAAACGCTACCTGATTGTCTTCCTCGTGATCATTACGGTCATGGGGGCGCTGTGGATCAGGATGCCCAAAGGCTATCTGCCGGATGAAGACCAGGGATTCCTCCTGGCCCAGGTCATCATGCCCACGGGAGCGACCCTGGAGCAGACGGGAGAAATCACGAAGCAAATTGAAAAATATTTTCGGGAAAATGAAAAGGAAGCGGTGGAGATGGTCATGACCATAACCGGCATCGGTTTTTCCGGGCGGGCGCAAAACAACGGGATGGTCTGGATCCGTCTCAAGGACTGGCATCTGCGCGACCGGGCCGACCTGAAAGCCAAGGCCATCGCCGGACGGGCCACAGGGGCTTTTTCCGGCATCCGCAACGCGATGGTCTTCACCTTCCAGCCGCCGGCGGTTCCCGAACTGGGCATGTCCATCGGATTCGACTTTCAGTTCCTGGACCGTGGCGGGCTCGGACACCAGGCTCTGATGGACGGTCAAAACCAGCTTCTGGGACTGGCCGCCCAGGATCCGAGGGTCATGAAAGTCCGTCCCAACAGCATGGCGGACGTTCCTGAATACCGCGTTGACGTCGACTGGGAGAAAGCGGGCGCTTTGGGTGTCCCCATATCATCCATCCATCGAACGTTGTCGGCGGCTTTCGGCAGCGCTTATGTCAACGACTTCGTCCAGGGCGGCCGCGTCAAACGTGTTTTCATTCAGGCGGACGCCCCCTACCGCATGTTGCCAAAGGACCTGGAAAAAATTTACGTCCGCAACACACAAGGCAAAATGGTCCCCTTTTCGTCATTTGCCTCAGGCCGCTGGACGTCCGGACCTCCGAGGCTGACCCGGTTCAACGGCTTTCCTTCCATCAACATCTGGGGGGAACCCGCGCCGGGTAAAAGTTCGGGCGAGGCCATGCAAGCCATGGAAGACGCGATGGGAAAACTTCCCGGCGGTTTCGGTTTTGACTGGAGCGGGCTTTCCTATCAGGAGCGGATGGCCAGCTCTCAGGCGCCTCTTTTGTACGCCTTTTCCATTTTCGTGATTTTCCTTTGTCTGGCCGCGCTCTATGAAAGCTGGACGATTCCCATCGCCATTCTGCTGGTCCTGCCGCTGGGCGTCATCGGCGGCGTCATCTCCTCAAGTATGAGAGGACTGGCCAATGACGTCTATTTCCAGATCGGCTTACTCACCACGCTGGGGATTGCCACCAAGAATGCCATTCTGATCGCCCAGTTCGCCAAGAGCGGCGTTGAGGAAAGAGGCATGGGGCTCATCGAAGCCACGATTGAGGGGGCAAAGCTCAGATTCCGCCCGATTCTCATGACATCGCTCGCCTTCGGTTTCGGGGTTCTTCCCCTGGCACTCACCACCGGCGCGGGCGCGGGTGCTCAGAACGCCATCGGCACCAGCGTGCTGGGGGGAATGATCACCGCCACCATTCTGGTGCTTATTTTTGCACCGCTGTTTTTCGTACTGATCGAAAAGACCTTCGGCAGACGACAGAGGCGGAAAGTAGACGGCACCGAAGACAAAAGCTCTTTCTTCCATACGGTGATCGAAAATTTTTTTGGCAAACGGCAGAAGCAGAAACCAGCCGAAAACGACACCGCCGATCCATCAGAGGTCAAATGATATGAACAGAAAATTTTTACTCCTAACGGTTGTCATGGTCTTCCTGCTTTGCGGGTGCACACTTGCCCCGAAATATTCGCGTCCGGATGCTCCAGTCCCGGCCCAATGGCCAACCGGCGCGGCTTATGATGAAACAAAGTCTGACCCATCCGCAAAAAGTGCAGTGGAGTTGTCATGGCGGGAATTCATCACGGATCAACGCCTCCGGGAAGTCATCGAAACAACCCTGAAGAACAATCGCGATTTACGGGTGGCGGCTCTGAATGTGGAAAGAGCGAAGGCGATGTATGGTATCGGACGAGCGACACTTTTACCTTCGGTCAATGCCGACGGACTCTGGTATAAAGAGCGGGTTCCTGATGATCTTTCAGCCAGTGGCAGTGCCTATACCGCTGAACGATACAGTGTCAATCTCGGTATCACTTCCTGGGAAATCGACTTTTTTGGCCGCATCCGCAGTTTAAAAGACAAGGCGCTGGAAGAATACTTGGCCACGGATCAGGCTCTGCGTAGCACACAGATTCTGCTCGTATCCACGGTAGCTCAGGCGTATCTGGCCCTCGCCGCGGACCGGGAGGCTCTCCAACTCGTTTCGAAGACGCTTACGGCACAGGAAGCCTCCTACAACCTGATCCGGAAGCGTCATAACGTCGGCATGATATCCGAGCTGGATCTCCGTCGGGTCCAAAGTCAGGTGGATATGGCCAGAAGGGACGTTGCCCGTTATATGCAACAGGTCGCACAGGATGAAAACGGTTTGAATCTTCTGGTTGCCTCTCCCATCCATCAAGAGCTGATTCCCCGGGATTTGGAAAGCATCAGCGCGCCCAGAGAGATATTCCCGGGACTCTCCTCAGAACCACTCCTCAACCGGCCGGACGTGCTGGAGGCGGAACACCGGCTCAAAGCAGCCAACGCTAATATCGGCGCTGCCCGTGCGGCTTTCTTCCCTCGGATCGCTCTCACAACCTCTGTGGGAACCGCCAGTGCCGATCTTTCCGGACTTTTCAAATCCGGCTCGGGCGTGTGGACTTTTGCTCCACAGATCGTTATGCCGATTTTTGACGCCCGAACATGGTTTGCATACGACGTCACTAAAATAGAAAAGGAAATGTCTATCGCCCAGTACGAAAAGGCCATCCAGACAGCCTTCCGGGAAGTGGCCGATGCCCTTGCTGTGAAAGGTACAATCAACCAGCAGATCGCTGCGCAACAATCACTGGTTGATGCTCTGGCGATCACGTACCGCCTCTCCGAGGCCCGTTATACAAAGGGAGTTGACAGTTACCTCTCTGTTCTGGACGCACAGCGTCAGTTCTACGGTGCAGAGCAGATTTTGATCCTGTTGCGTCTCGCCCGGATGAACAATACTATAGAACTTTACAAAACACTGGGGGGTGGCGGTCAATAAATTCATCTTTTGAACAGCCCGTCTTCTCATGTAACTTGGTATAAAAAGGATTACACGCTATGAAACTAAGATCTTGGCCTGTAATGGCGCTGATTTTCCTGCTTCTTTGCCTGCCTTTGCCATCCATTGCCGGAGATCAAAACGCAAGAGAAGCGAACACCCTGACCTTTTATCTTGAGAATGATACCATCTTCGACACGGACCGCTATTACACCAATGGAATGAAGATCTCCTGGATTTCCCGGGATCTGTCGAAGTATCGCGATCTAGTGACGTCGCCTTTCATCCATGGGATGATTGAACGATTGCCGTTGATCAACGATCCGGAAGACCAGCACACTGTTTCTGTATCCTTTGGGCAGAACATGTACACGCCGGAGGACAAGGAGCGGACCGATCTGATCGTTGATGACCGGCCCTATGCGGGAATTACCTATCTTGGACTGGGACTCCACAGCAGAAACCTGCACCGAATGGACACATTGGAATTGGATGTCGGCATCGTTGGATCCCATTCTTATGCGGAGGATTGCCAGGGTGAGTTTCATAAATGGCTTGGCGTTCGGATAGCCAATGGTTGGGAACATCAGCTCCACGACGAACCCATCGTCAACCTGTACTATGAGCGTAAGTGGAAAACTCTGCAAATCAGAAGTTCAGAAGGGTTTGGATTTGACTGCATTCCTCATGTGGGTCTGGCCGCAGGCAATGCCTATACGGGGGCCAATCTAGGCGGCCAGGTTCGTTTCGGTTGGAACATCCCGAATGATTTTGGGACGTTTCTTATCCGGCCCGGGTCAGACAGCAGCTCCCCCCTCGATGACACCGATCCGCGCTTCTTTAGTCTGTTTCGCCGAGTAGGCGTACATCTTTTCTTTGGCGTTGACGGAAAAGCTGTGGCAAGGGATATTCTGCTTGACGGCAACACTTTCCGGGACAGTCACAGCGTGGACAAAGAACCTTTCGTCGCTGATTTTATCGGTGGCGTTGGGGTCATCATTCACCGCATCAAAATCACCTATTCCCATGTGTACCGAACAAAAGAATTTGAAACGCAAAAGGATGAACAGCACTTCGGAGCGATTGCCGCTTCGTTCACGTTTTAATTCCAAGAGCATACCCGCTCGCCTCATGGCATGGCGTTATTGCTGATTACTGCCTGCCTACCGCCCGGCTGACTCATATGAAAAATAGATATTATCATATAAAATATCAGGGGTTTCCGCCATTGTCACTTCAGACTTTTTCCTTGAGTCACACAAAGGAGGAGAATCTATTTTTTCACCGGCATCGGTTGCACCCATTTTTTATTGTCGCAGTCGTAATACCATTTGTCGGGAAATCCACGACGACGGATGAACTTGGGGTCATCCGCCCAGTGCAGCAAGTCTTTATAGGCCTCATGAATTTTACGAAAAGTGGCGGCCTTGCCGCCTACATCAGGGTGATGAATTTTGACTTGCCGACGGTAAGCGTTTTTGATTATCTTAACCAACTCGCGGGAGTCTAGATCAGCTTTCGCAATATCGAGGCAAATTAAATTTTCCGGCTTTACGGTTGGAACTTTAATTAATCGTGGACGTTTAAACCCTTCAGCAATAGCCAATCGTTCGGCCAATTCCAGGACACATCGTGAAGCCAGATAATTTTTTGCCGTTCTTTTTTCTTCTTTCCACCAGGCATTGCCGAGGACATTGGTCATCTTACCGAAATCTTCCGCTGGCTTAATACCCTCCGTACGTAAGGCTGCATAACGGAATATCTCACGGATGCCATGGGGAACAATATCCAGAATGATCTGTGTATCTGTAAAATAAAATGTCGCGTAACGCACGTTTAAGGCCTGCAATAAACCGCTCCGCGTGGTGAGCTTCTGACGCAGGTGTTGCCGGCATTTGACAGAGCAATAGCGCCGCTTCCCGATATTTTCCATCGTACCACAGGACAGACAGGCGTTTTGATTTGGATGTTTCGCGTATGATTTGCTTTTGATTAACATAATAAAATGAAAAACAGCCGGTTCATGTCCCCTTATGGAACTGGCTGTTTATTCCGTTCTCTAAAATTATCTATTTTATTGCAGTCAAATACCCCTTGGCCAGTGCCTTGTTGACATGCAGAACACCCTTATTCATATCCTTGAGCGGATAATCAGCAGTGATCAAAGGCAGAGCATCTGCCTCGGCCTGGGTTTTGATGACCGAGCCGACAGGCACAAAACGTCCATCAGGCACTTTGACGCCCATCAAAATAACGCCCGGCTCGATAACACAATTTTTCCCGACAATGGATTTAAACACCAGCACTTTCATGCCAACAAAGGTATCATCCATAACCACAGCCGGTCCGTGAATCTGCACCTGATGGGCTAGCGATACACGGTTCCCCACATAGACCGCGTATTTCTTTCCGCTGACTTCGACCTGATTCTTTTCCACCGGCTTACCGTCCAGCTCGGTCTCTAAGGCATGGATAACCACACCGTCCTGAACATTGGTATCATCGCCGACATGAAGCGGTTGACCTTCGTCGCCGCGCACGCATGCCGTGGGAGCGACCATCACATTGTTTCCCAGAATCACATTGCCGATCACGGCCGCAAGCGGATGAACAAAAGTACCCGATCCGATCACCGGCTCGGACACTTTTGCGCTAAAATCCGTTTTGACGTTTTTTTCAATCATCTGTTTACCTCCGATTTTTATTATGTTCCATGTGGTTCAAGTCTAAAGGTTGAAACCGTTCAGTTTCTCTTATTTCTTTCCCGTTCCAGCAAATTCCGCCATACTTCGGCCACTTTTTTTTCTGTTTCGTGAATAGCGCATTGATTATCGATCACAATATCCGCAAGGAGAATCTTCTCACGAATCGGCATCTGGCAATTCAATCGCAGTTCCGCGTCCTCGCGACAAACAGCATTACGGGCCATCAGGCGGTCGATTTGTTCTTCCGGTTCAATTATTACCAGAATGGTCAGATCAAAAAGATGCTGCATCCGGGCCTCAAACAACAAGGGAACATCGGCAAAAATGAGGGCATGCGGGTTTTGCGTTTTGATGGTTTCCAAACGGACAAGCCACTCTTCAAAAACACGCGGATGAACAATGTCATTGAGCTTCCGAAGTTTTTCCGAATGATTGAAAACAACCGCTGCCAGTTTATTGCGATCGATTTTCCGATCCGGCAGCAAAATCTCGGAGCCAAAGCAGTTAACAATATCGTGCCAGGCAGGCTGTCCAGGCTCTTGCACTTCGTGAGCTAGTTTGTCAAAATCAATCAGATGACCGCCCTGACGCACAAACATTTGCGCTACGGTCGATTTTCCGCAGGCGATGCCGCCCGTTAAGCCGACATTCAACATGATTTATTTCTTATTGAGTTCATAAATGATACGCAGACCGTCCAACGTCAACATCTCTTCAATTTTATCAATGCTCTTGGCTTCCTGCGCGACAACCCGCGCCAATCCTCCAGTTGCAATGACGAACGGATTGGTTTTAACTTCCGCCTTCATCCGGTTAACAATACCGTCCACCAGCCCCGCGTAACCGAACATGATCCCTGCCTGAATGGCGCTTACGGTGTCCTTGGTGATGATGGTCTTCGGCTTTCCGAATTCGACACGTGGTAGCTTAGACGCGCGCGCAAAAAGTGCTTCGCTGGAAATCACAATACCTGGAGCGATGCAGCCACCCATGTATTCACCTTTGGGCGAGACATAATCAAAAGTAGTTGCAGTGCCAAAATCAACAATGATGGATTCTTTGCGATACTTATCGTAAGCGGCCACCGCATTGACAATTCTGTCTGCGCCGACTTCTTTGGGATTATCATAAAAAATCGGCATACCCGTTTTAATTCCTGGACCTACAATCAGAGGCTTGATGCTAAAATACTTGACACAGAGAGGCTCCAGGATATTGAGCATTGGAGGCACAACACAGGAAATAATAATCGCCGTAACGGCTTTAATCTCCTTGGCTTTCATGCGGATGGATTGGTATAAATTATAAATAAGCACACCATATTCATCGATGGTATGATCAATCTCTGTTCGGATTCGCCAATCATGCATTAATTGGCCATCATCAAAAAGTCCCAGCACGGTGTTTGTGTTACCTACATCAATGACTAAAAGCATAAATATTTACCTCTTTAATATTGTCGCATCTCCCGCTGACACTTTCACTGTTTCATTTCCGGACGTCAGAAGGATCAGTGAACCATCCTCATCAAGACCAATGGCCTCGCCGCTGATCACTTCTTCCCGAAACATGACCGAAACCGACTTACCGATCATCGATGACAGACTCAGCCATTTTTCTCTGATCCGTCCGAACCCGTTTTGCTGGAGTTGCTTATACCATTTTGTCAGATTTTCATACAGGCTAATTATCAATTCCGGACGTGATATTTCGAGGCCGGTCTCCATAGCCATCGATGTAGCGATCGCTTGAATATCCTCAGGAAATTGTTCATAGTTCATGTTGACGTTAACGCCGATGCCGACAATAACAAAATCAATAGCGCTTTTGGACATTTTCATTTGCGCCAAAATTCCGCAGACCTTTTTCGCTCCGATCAGTACGTCATTGGGCCATTTGAGATATACTCTGCCCGGACAATATAGGTTGAGGGTTTCGGCCACCGCCACGCCGGCAGCTATAGAAATCTGTGGTGCGCTCGACGGTTCAAATGTTGGACGCAAGATAATGGATGCGTAGATATTGGTGCCGGCCGGCGAATGCCAGACGCGTTGCATTCTTCCTTTACCCGCGCTCTGGCTTTCCGCAATCAGTAACGTTCCTTCCGGCGCGCCGCCCATACCCAGACGAAAAGCCTCATCATTCGTCGAACCGATTTCTTTGTAATAATGAAGTTGGTTGCCCATGAATTTTCCGGCCAGGCTTTGTTTAAAGGATACTTGATTGTTGTTCATAGCGTTTACGTCACACTTCACAAGGTGCTCGTTATAAACTGCGCTTAACGCTCCCGGCAGAAGTGTTCAGGCTGTGATCTTTAGAGAAATATCCGCGGCGCGGACGGAATGGGTGAGTTCACCTACAGAAATCAAATCGACACCTGTCGCGGCAATTTCGGCAACCCGTTGCAGAGTGACATTACCCGATGCTTCCAGCAGCGCACGGCCGGCAACATAATCGACGGCTTTCTTCATGGCTTCAATCGTCATATTATCCAGCATGATGATATCCACACCACATGCTAAGGCTTCTTTGACTTCTTTTATATTCTTGGTTTCAACTTCGATTTTAAAGGTGTGAGGCAAATGCTTTCTTTGCGCTTTCACCGCAGCGGTAATGCCGCCAGCGGCTTCAATATGATTATCCTTGATGAGCACGCCGTCATACAGGCCGGTGCGGTGATTGGCGCCGCCGCCGATGCGCACGGCCATCTTATCCAACACGCGCAGGCCCGGGACGGTCTTACGCGTGTCGAGAATTTTAGCTTTGCTGCTGCGCACGGCTTCTACGTATCTCATGGTCAGCGTGGCAATCCCACACATGCGTTGAAACAGATTCAACGCGACACGTTCCGCCGGTAAGATATTCGAAAGCTTGCCGGCGACTTCAGCAATGACGTCGCCTTTCTTTGCCCGATGGCCGTCTTCGATCATCTTTTTAACTTTGATGCTTTTATCCAGACAATGAAATGTTTCTTCGAAAACATCAATGCCGGCAATGATAAAATCGTTTTTGGCGATCGCACGCGCCCTGCCCTGCTTTTTCGGGTTGACGGTGGCCTGTGTGGTGATGTCGCCTGTGCCGATATCCTCTGATAAAGCGGCTTCAATGATGTCTCTGATCTGTTTTTTCATCACGCCGTAATCTCTTTGAGTTTCTTCATTGCACCTTCCAGGGCGGCGAATTTCTCTTGGAAACCTTTTAATTTCTCTTCTTCCTTTTGAATAATTTCGGGAGCAGCCTTCGTGCGGAAATCGCTGTTCGCGAGTTTCTTTGAGGATTGCTGGAGATCCTTTTCCACTTTCGCCAACTCTTTTCCCAAACGCGATTTTTCTCCCGCGATATCAACGATACCGTCCAGGGGAACGAAAATCTTTGTCGTACCAACCACGCCGGTCGCCACGCCTTTGGGCTCGACCAGATTCACTTCGACAGACAAGGATTCCAAATTGGCCAGATTCAGTATATAGCCTCCGCCGGCATCGATGGCCTTTTTACTCTGTTCGTCCGCTAAGGAAATTAAAACCTTAAGCTTCAGAGACGGCGGAATCCTCATTTCACCGCGGATATTGCGAATGGAGGTGATGATCTGCATGAGTATCTCCATTTCTTTTTGTGCCGCTTTTTCATGCCACGCCTCCTGAACAACCGGGAATTTGCTGACCATGATGGAATTCTCTTCGCTTGCATGCAGCGTCTGCCAGAGTTCCTCGGTTACAAACGGCATGAAGGGATGGAGCAGTTGCAGCATGATGCCGAAAACCTTTTTCATCGTCCGCTGGGTCACCTGCTTTTGTTCGGGGCTGATCTTGCCGTATAGAGCCGGTTTGCTGATCTCCAGATACCAATCGCAGTACTCGTGCCAAATGAAATTATAAATGGCGGCGGAGGCGTCGTTGAAACGGTACTCATCAAGGCTGCACGTTACGTCTTGAATTGCTTCGTTTAACTTCGCCTTAATCCATTTCTCCGGCAGTGAATCCGGAGCTGTTATGGGTGCGGATTCATCGAAATCTGCCAGGTTGCTGAGCGTTAGTTTGGCCGCGTTCCAGATTTTATTAACGAAAAACTTGTAACCTTCAATCCGTTCGGGCGACATGCGCACGTCACGCCCCTGAGCGGTGTAGGCGGCCAGTGTGAAACGAAACGCGTCCGTGCCGTATTGATCGATCATCACCAGGGGGTCGATGCTGTTTCCCTTGGACTTGCTCATCTTCTCGCCTTTTTCATCGCGCACCAGCGCATGCAGATAAACATCCTTGAAAGGCACGTCCTTCATGACATAGATGCCCATCATCATCATGCGGGCCACCCAGAAAAAGAGAATATCGAATCCCGTGATTAGGAGCGATGTCGGATAGAATGTCTTGAGCGCCTGGGTTCTCTTCGGCCAGCCTAAGGTGGTAAACGGCCAGAGCGCTGAACTGAACCAAGTATCCAGCACATCTTCATCCTGCCTAAGCGACGTGCCGTCACAGATAGGACATGAGGCGGGATCGACCGTGGACACGATCACTTTGCCACAGTCCCCGCAATACCAGACGGGAATGCGGTGCCCCCACCATAGCTGTCGTGAGATGCACCAGTCGCGGATATTGTTCATCCAGTCAAAATACGTGGCTTCCCAGGAGG
>CAZOPH010000043.1:0-14333 GCA_964581635.1 uncultured Smithella sp. | reverse complement strand
TGGAAAAAAACATCAGGGGCAAAGCCAGACTGATGGCAATCAGCATCAGGGGATTCTGTAAGGTGGCCAGAGGAGCGGAGGGGACTCCGATGTTGCCGATAACTATCCCGGCGATATAACAGATCACAACCGCGCCGAGCTTGTTGCAGAGGGAATTTTTCCTGGCCAGGTAAATGGCGACAACAGGGAAAAAAAGATAAAACATGATAAAAGCAATGATGGCCATCATGTTCCCCTAAATCAAGATAGTCACTTAGAGACAAAACATCAGTCAGCAACACGGGGCTGTCAACCGTTCTTGATCAGTGCCTGTTCTTTTATGCGTCAGTATAGGAAATTCAAACCGGCATGTCAAAAGAATAATACCTGCTAAATAGTTTGATCTATTGCCTTCTACATCAATATTACCAAGAGAAGCGCATCGTTGATATTGCTCTTTTCATTGACACAGGATCACTTTCTCCTTATACTTCTTACCTACAGGCAAATTTTATTAGTCTCTTATTATCAACGCACCATAAACAGGAGGCACGCATGACGGACACGCAAAAATTTAACCGGCGGGAAGTGATTTCTAAGGCGTTATCACTCGGTCTGATAGCGGGCGGCGCGGCTATTCTCGGCAAACCGGATTTTCTCCTGGCGAAGGAAAAACCTGCCGGCATCCCCGATCTGGTCGCCGTTAAAAACGGTGAACCCGACGCGATGTTCAAAAAAGCCATCGAACTGATGGGCGGTATGAATCAGTTTGTCAAAAAAGGCCAGACCGTTGTCGTCAAGCCCAACATTGGCTTTCCGCGTGTTCCGGAAGTCGGAGCCACCACCAATCCACTGCTTATAAAAACCATCATTGAATCCTGCTACACGGCAGGCGCCAAACGTGTTTATGTTTTCGACAACGTCGTGACACCCACTTCCGGCAACGCCAGAAATTGCTATAAACTGAGCGGCATTGAAGAAGCGGCCAAAGCCGCGCGCGGCATTGTGGTGCCCGTCGATGATTTCAGTTACCGCGAAGTCAAAATCCCCGGTGGGAAAAAACTCAAAACAGCGGATGTACACAGCCTGATTCTGGATTGCGATGTTTTTATTAACGCGCCGGTGCTCAAGCATCACAGCTCAGCACATTTGTCCATCGCCATGAAAAACCTGATGGGAATCGTTAAAAACCGAATGGAATACCACCTGACCGGTCTGGATCAGTGTATCGCAGATTTCTGCCTCTATCGCAAACCCGATCTCAACGTGGTGGACGCTTATCGCGTGCTGATGAGCCACGGACCATCCGGTCCGTCGAACCCCCAGTCCGCCAACGTCCAGATGAAAAAAACCCTGCTTTTGTCGAAAGACATTGTCGCCATTGACGCTGCGGCCGCCAGGATATTCGGGAAGGAACCGGAAGAGATAGATTACATCAAAATCGCCCATGCACAGAAAACCGGCAACATGAATTTAAAAGAGTTAAAAATTGTTACGTACGCGATGTAGGGAAGGGTTGGAAACCATCCCGCGGGGTAGCAAAACCGTTCCTGACATTAAAATAAGAGGCGTCATCCTTGAATCTGATCAAAATCCGCAAAGTCACATCCGGGATCATTCTAATTTTGTTTATTTTGATGTTTTTGGGTGCGGAGAAGCTGTCCGTCAGCCTCTCGACTTTCCTACTCCCTTTTCAAGGGATACCGGCCTTGATGCATACGGTCACACAGCCAGAAGTTTTATTCATCATCGGTCTCATCTTTATCGTGGTGATCACTCTGCTCTTCGGCAGGGTTTACTGTTCTTTTCTGTGCCCGCTTGGCGCTCTACAGGATTTGCTGATCGCGGGATCGCAAAGATTTAGACGACAGCCCGGGCATTCTTATTCCAGACCGCTAAACGGATTGCGCTATTCGCTTCTGGCGTTAACGGTTACGACGGCATTGCTCGGCTCCCTCTCGCTGGTCAGTCTGCTTGACCCCACCTCTCTTGCGGGAAGAATTTTCACGCATTTTCTTCAGCCACTGCTTGTCTGGACTTACAACCTGGGAATTTTGGTTTTAAAACCTTTGAACATTTACCTGTATCCGAAGCAGACAGCCTTCGTTCCCCTGTCGGTTTTGGCCGTGACGGTTGTTTTCTTTCTGCTGATTATCTATCTTGCCGTAGCACGTGGCCGCCTGTACTGTAATACTGTTTGTCCGGTGGGAACTTTTTTAGGATTGCTATCGCACGTATCCGTTTTCCAATTCACTCTGAATCAAAAGTCCTGCTCCGAATGCGTGCGATGTGAAAATGTGTGCAAGGCGAGCTGTATTGATCCGCAAACGGCCTGCATCGACATGAGCCGTTGCGTCGGTTGTTTTAATTGCCTTAACGCCTGTTCCAAAGCCACCATCAGCTATCAGCGAAGGCAGAGCCAAACCCCTGCCGATACATGGTCACCGGCTCGCCGGGGTTTGATTCTTGGAAGTATTACGGCCGCCGCAAGTTTTTTCGCGTTGCATACAAACATCCACTCGTTTCTAGGCATCCATACCGCAAAAGCCAATTCGCCCGTCACACCTCCGGGCTCCTTGAATAAGAAGCACTTTACACAGGTCTGTACGGCCTGTTCTCTTTGTGTCAGCGTCTGCCCGACGCAGGTGCTGACGCCGACTTTTATGGACTTCGGCGTATCCGGTTTGCTGCAGCCTAAAATGAATTATGAAAAAAGTTTTTGTGAATATGAATGCAACCTCTGCGGCAAGGTCTGCCCCACCGGTGCGATCCTTGCGCTTCCCCTGGACGAAAAGAAGTTGACGCAGATTGGCGAGGCTGAACTTTTAAAAGATGTTTGCGTTGTTTTTGTCGATCATCGGAATTGCGGCGCCTGCGGCGAAGTCTGCCCCACACACGCCATCCGCTTTGTTGATAAGCAAAATATTCTGTACCCTGAAATCGATAAGCAGTACTGTATCGGATGCGGCGCGTGTCAACTCGCTTGTCCGACTGCGCCCCGATCCATTATCATCCACGCCAACCCGATTCATAAAAAAGCGGAAAAATATGTCAGTGCTGAAACCAAGGTCGAGCAAAAGACTCCGCCCGATCAAGATTTTCCTTTTTAGCCGCTCAATCCCTCAATAAACGCCCAGACGTTTTTACCCAAAACAGCATGATTGTAGCCGCCTTCGAGAATACCGAAACAGCCGCCGGCATTACGGCGGGCAGCTTCCCGGACCCATTGTCCCATCTCCGTATAATCCTCGGTCTTCAATAAGCCTCCCCAATCCGCCTCATGATTGTCAAAACCAGCCGAGACGGCAATCATATCCGCATCTGTTTTGACCAGGGCGTTATGGACGGTTTTGAGGTATTCGTTACGGTCCTGGCTGGCCGGATTGAGAATCGTCACATAACCTTTCCCACCCAGAATATTGATATTGCCATCCCCCACGTGTAGGTCAAAATCCAGAATAAATGCTTTTTTGATTTTGTCCGCTTTTTTAAGTTTTGTAAGAGCGATGGCCATGTTGTTAAAGTAGCAGAAACCCCAGGCAGTATCGGCGGAGGCATGGTGGCCGGGTGGCCGGATGACGGCGAAGCAGGGCTCGGAAAGCCCGATCTCGGCGGCCTTGATCGCTCCGCCTGCGGCAAGCGCCGCAATCTCATGAACACCTTCGCGCCGGACTTCAGCAATATGCCTTGAGGTATGCACGGCCGCGATATCTTCTTCCGAAGCCGGCTGCGGCTCGACATAATCGACTTTGCCCGCGAGAGCAAATTCTATGGATTCAATTCTGCCGGGATTGGACGCCGGATCATACGAATAGACCTGTTTATACTCTTCGGAATAAACGACTTTCATGCCATCCTCCTTTATTTTTCCGGCTTCTGAAAAAATGAAAATCTACTGGTCACCCAGGGCTCTGATTCGCCATCATAAACTTTTTCAATAAATTTTATGCTTTTATTTTTTCCAATAAGCAAAATCGTGGATGAGCGTGTGCCGTAAACGGGGCTGGTGATAAATATCGGCGACAAGATCCTCTCCCATTCCAGATTTAAGCCGGTTTGAGGCAACTGACTGTCCGGCGGAACATGGCGGTCCGCCAGCAGAGCAAATAAAGCCTCCTCCAGTTCTTTTCCTTTTTGAGTGAGCGCCGCTTTGAGCAGTTTTTTGCCCCGCTTTACTTTTGGCCAGGGTGTATCCAGTAGGCGGTTGCTCAAACCGTAAATTCCGGCTGAAAGTTTTCGGGTTTCACCTCTGGTGGAGTAAAAGAACAGATCTCGTAAATCGCCCAGCAAAAAGTTAAAGCCGTTATAAGCGTTTGCTTTCTGGGATACACTTTTGAGGTATTTTTCAGGATTGCTGGCGCCTGTCAGATACCGGCTGACTAGTTTGCCGCGGGACGGCGCATCAGCTTTCCAGGAGGCCGGATCCCGGTAATTCGTAATGGCCGCAAATTTTCCCTCTTTGGTTACACCCAGCCATGTGCCTTTTGCTTTCAAATCAAGTCCCGCCAGAACCTGGGGATGTTTGATCCAGAAATCAGCAGGAGTGGATGGCCGATCATAAAATTCGTCACGGTTGGCCGCCAGAATCAGACGGTAGGAGGGATGAATATTGTATGCAAAAAGGATCAGACACATGAAAACTCCATAGGTTCAAGGCTGAAGGTGTCTGTTTGCTATACCCTGCCTTTGTCCTTTAACCTTTATCCTTTATCCTATTTATTATTTTCGTCATCGTCTCGCCCGCTGCGGCGTCGATGCGTACATCGGCCTGATGATCCTGTTCGGTCGGGCCTTTATTGATGATCACCAGATCCGCGCCCGCCTGCTTGGCCTGAACAGGAACATAGGCCGCCGGATAAACAACCAGTGAAGAACCGATCACCATCATCAAGTCGCACTCCTCGGCTTCCCGCATGGCCTGAGTCAGTGTCTGCTGCGGCAGCGCTTCGCCGAAGAAAATGACATCGGGCTTGAGAATGCCCCGGCAGTACTCGCAAGTCGGAACATTGTCGGAATCGGCATGTTTTTCCTTGACCATGGCAATGGGATAACGCTCACGGCAGTTCAGGCACACCAGCATTTGCATGTTGCCGTGGAGTTCGCGAATGAGCGCGGGGTTGCTGCCCGCCTTCTGGTGCAGATTGTCCACATTCTGCGTAACCAGCGAACTGAGTTTGCCCATCTTTTCCAGATCAACAATTGCATAATGTGCCGCGTTGGGCATTGCGTCTTCCATCAGGCCACCTTCGCGCAATCGCTGCCACATTTTTTTGCGCGTCGCGTGGGATCCCAAAAATTTATCGATGGTGAAATCGTCGGGATCATATTTTGTCCAAAGTCCGCCGGGACCGCGGAAATCAGGAATGCCGGATTCCGTGCTGATGCCCGCACCGGTGAAGACAACAACCTTTTTTGCCCTCGCGATCATATCGGCTACTTGATGAATGTTTTCATCCATAGACATTGAACGCTCCTTTTGTTTGAACGTTTCACATGATGGTTAAAATACACGAACTTCTTTAAAAATCAAAAAGAAATATCAACGTTGCCGGCACCCCCCGGCCTTCAATCAACCGAACAATTTTTTTGCCGCGCTCTCCATCGCCTCTTTCAACCTTGTGCCGTCACCCGCCGTAACCAGATCACGAATATTCCGGACAACCCGTTCGTAGGTCCGAAGCACCTTTTCCATATCGGGATTGCCGGCGATAATGTCGGCGTAGAGTTCGGGTGCTTCGGTAAATATTTTTTCAACAATATCCATTTTGGTTTTAAAAATTGGCGTGGAAAATGGATGAACATCCGCAAGCGGGATTCCGGCTTCGGCAATCGCCATGCCCAGCGCGACGGTGTTGAGATGGTTGAGCGTCTGCACAATCGACATCATCCAATCGTGCTCGTCGGGCGTTCTTTCCAAAACGGAATAACCGTTTTTTTCAAAGAGGGTCTTGATCCAAGCATACCAGGCATCACCCCGACCCCGGCATAAAACAATGGAATGACCCGCAGGCTCCGTGATGGACGGACCGAACAGCGGGTGGCAACCGACCACATCGGCTTCGGAATGCTTAAGCATCAGCGCCACCGGCTCTTTTTTCAGCGAGGTTAAGTCCATAATTAACTGGCCTTGTTTCATCAGCGGGCCGACTTCCCCAATGACACAGGCAGTCGCCGCAATTGGAACGGATACGACAATCACATCAGAAATATGAACCACATCCTTGGACGTCATTTTCGTCTTCCTGCCCGTCACATGCACGTGGCAGCCGTGCGCTTTCAGCAGATCAGCCAGCCAGCGTCCCATGCCGTTTGTGCCACCGATAATGCCCACGGTCATATTTTTCATCTGGCGTCCGCCTTTTGTCTGAGCCAGTGGTCGGCCAGCGTAAGACACACCATGGCTTCACACACCGGCACAATTCTCGGGATAACGCAGATATCATGCCGTCCCTGAATTTCAATAGAATGACTTTGACCGTCCATGCCCATCGTCTGTTGCGGCAGGGCAATCGACGGAATCGGCTTGCAGTACACCCGGACAATAATATCCTGTCCGGTGGTAATGCCGGCCAGGATACCGCCGGCGGAATTTTTAGTAAAACATTGCCCATCCATCGGGTCATTGACCTGCGATCCTTTTTTTGCTGCCACTGCGCAGCCGTCGCCTATTTCCACCGCTTTCACCGTTCCGATACTCATCAGAGCGGCTGCCAGATCCGCATCCATCTTGTCAAACACCGGCTCTCCCAAACCCGCAGGACACCCCCGTACAAGAATTTCCACCACGCCACCCAGTGTATCGCCTTCCTTGCGGACGGTAGAAATCTTCTCTTCCATCGTAGCTGCCGCTCGAGAGTCAGGACAATACAGAGGATTCTGACGCACTTTTGCCTTCAAGTCCGGCGCCAGCAGCAAGCTTGAGGTATCGCACTCAATCCCGCCGATGCTTTTCGTATAGGCAATCACATCTATTCCGGCAGCGGCTATCAATTTTTGGGCAACGGCTCCTGCGGCGACGCGGGCAACCGTTTCCCGGCCTGAAGCACGTCCGCCGCCGCGCCAGTCGCGGATGCCATATTTTTTAAAATAGGTATAATCGCCGTGTCCGGGGCGGAAAACATCTTTCAGATCATTGTAGCGCGACGATTGCACGTCGGCATTGCGGATGAAAAGCGATATCGGCGTGCCTGTTGTTTTGCCTTCAAAGACACCGGACAAGATTTCCACTTTATCTTTCTCGCCGCGCGAGGTTGAGGCCGTGCTATGGGATGGCTTTCGACGATCCAGCGCTTGTTGAATATCATCCTCGGTCAGATCGAGGCCTGCCGGGCAGCCGTCAATCACCGCGCCCAGCGCCGCACCATGTGATTCTCCCCATGTGGTCACACGAAACACGAAACCTGAAGTATTTCCCGCCATACGTTCTCCCGCTAAGAATTATTTTTTAACAATTTGTCAGTTTGTTTATTTCGAATACGATGCCCGCTTCCAGCAGGTACTGATAGATGTCGTTGGTTACCCGTACAACACTTTTATCCTGTGTGTCCACCGTAAAATCGGCAGCCGATTCATATAAAGGAATACGTTCCTTCAACATGGCAATTGTTTCCGCCACGAGATTTTCGGACGTCAATTTCGGTCGGCTTTGATCATCTCGAGTATCTCGTTTGAGCCGCTCGATAATATCAGGCAAAGGGGTTTTCAAATAGATCAAGATGCCCCTATTTTTTAGCAGATCCCTGTTTGCGCAGGACAATACGGCCCCGCCGCCGGTAGCAATCACACAGGCATTCACATCGCGAAGTGACGCAATCGCTTCCGTTTCTCTTTCGCGGAATCTCTCCCATCCTTCGCGCGCGACCAGTTCTTTAATCGACAGGCCCGCTGCTTCCTCGATTAACTGATCGGTATCCACAAAAGAAACTTGAAGTCTTTCGGACAGAAGCAAACCGACCGTGGACTTTCCGGATGCGCGGTAGCCGATAAGGATGACGTTCATATCTTTGTCAACTCCTGCCAGAAACCGGGAAAAGATTTGTCCACGCATTTTTTGTCGGCGATGGCGATGCCGGGCGTCACCAGAGATGCGACGGCAAAACTCATGGCGATGCGGTGATCGTTATAGGTTTCAATCTTGGCAGCATGCGCCGTTCCGCCTTCGATAACCAATCCATCCGGCAGTTCCGATGCATGGATGCCGATGCGGCTAAGCCCATTCACCATCGCCGCCAGACGATTGCTCTCTTTGATGCGTAGATGCGCTACGTCGGTGATGACTGTCCGCCCTTTGCGAAATGCCGCAAGAACGCCGACCGTCGGCACCATGTCCGGCATGCCGCCAAGATCAAACGTCAAGTCTCCCGCTATAAGATCGCAGCCGGTCACCTCGACCCAGTTTTTCCCACCTTCAACCCGGCAACCGAGTTTTTCCAGAATATCCAACAGGTGAATATCTCCCTGGGCACTCTGAAGACAGACACCGGTTACGCGAATTTTCTTTTTTAAGAGCGCGGCGGCCAAAAAAAAGTAAGACGCACTGGAGGCGTCTCCCTCCACATGATAATCACAGCCCTCATACATATGTTGTGTGCCGACGATATATTGATGTTTGCCGGTTTGGATGATATTTGCACCGAAATCTTGCATGACACGAATGGTCAAATCAATATAAGGCGAGGAAACGATATGACCCTCCAGCGTCAATGAAATGCCCTTGGCCGTATATGGCCCGCATAAAAGCAGCGCGGAAACATACTGGGAACTTTCAATGTTCGAAAGGGTAATGGAACCGCCTTTCAAACCGTTGGCCAGAACTTCCACCGGCGGGCAATTGTTGCGGCAGACTATCTCAACGCCCATTTCCTGAAGTGCTCCGACTAAGGGGCCGACCGGTCGCTCGCAAAGACGCTTCCCTCCCGTTAAAATGTATTTTCCACGCCCCAGACAGACCAGCGCCGTTAAAAACCTCAAAGCCGTACCATTGTTTCCCAGGAATATTTCATGACCTGCATGGGCAATCGAGCCGCCCGTACCTATAACGACAAAGCCTTCCGCAACCGGTTCAATGCTTGCACCCAGTTTTTTGAGACCCCCTATTAAATATTCAGTATCCTCAGACATGAGCGCATGCCGGATGAGCGATTTTCCGTCGGCAAGAGAAGCGGCAATCAGGGCTCTTTGCGTTAAACTTTTCGAACCGGGCACCTCCACCGTCGTTACTGTTTCTTTGATCTTGATTTCAGGATTCAAATTTTTCCAGCCTTTCCCGGACGGTTTTTTTCATGAGTGCCAGCGGCGCTTCCCTTCCCGTCCATAATTTTAACTGCCCTGCGCCCTGATGGACAAACATCTCCAGGCCGGAGAAGATCCTACAGCCTTTTGCCTCGGCATCCCGAAGCAATTTGGTTTTCAAGGGATTATAAATCACATCCACCACAATCTGATAATTGGCCGGTATCGCTGCGTCAACCGGTGATTGATGAATCTGCGGATACATGCCGACGGATGTGGTATTGATCAGAACATCAGCTTGAATTTTGCCGATGTCTGCAAGCGGATAAAACGGACAATCAAACCGGGCGGCCAGCGCCATTCCATTTTCCTGCGTGCGATTAACAATGATCGGCCGACCGCCTTCTTTTTTGATGCCATAGGCTGCCGCCCGCGCCGTACCCCCCGCACCGAGAATGATAAAGGTTTTCCCCGATAGGTTGATTTTATTTTTCAAAACCTGCATCAAGCCCAGCGAGTCCGTGTTGTAACCGATGAGTTTTCCCGCGTCATTGACAATCGTATTGACTGCGCCTAATGCGAGGGCATCCGCATCGATCTCGTCGAGATACTCCATCACTTCAGTTTTAAGGGGGATGGTTACGGACGCGCCGCGGATATTCATCCCCCTTATACCGGCCATCGCAGCGCCCGCATCGCTTACGCAAAAAGCGCTGTAATGACCCTCCACCTTCATGGCCGCAAGCGCCGTATTGTGCATCAGGGGCGACAGGCTGTGACGAACGGGATTTCCCAAAAGGACAAAGTTAAGCGCATCCGAAATTGCCGGCACGGGACGGATTGAATGGGAAGAGCCCTTCATCAGCTGTTCAATCTGCTTCATGACCTGCACCGTCAACTGCCCGGGAGCGGATTGTTTGCCACCCGGTAAAACGGCAAACCCCAGATAACTTCCCCACTGCGACGCCATCACGCGGCTGATTTTGCCTTCGTCGCCCATGCACATGGCAATGATGTCGAGATTCTGCGCCTGGGCATAAGCAATCAGGCTCAGCACTTTTAAGTTGTCGGACATCTTGCGGGCGTAAGGAACTATCTTCACAAGATCAGCACCGGTTTTCACACAGGCCAGAAATATTTCTTTTAATTTCGCCAGCGAAGGCGTTTTGGAAGTATCATGCCAGGACACGATAATCCGTGTGAGGCTTTGTTGTTTGCGGCGAAAAGACTGAATTTGAGCAATAGCTCTTTCCCCTGCTGCAAGTTCAATATCAATAAAATCAGTTCCCAATACAACCGCCTGTTTGAGCAGCTTCATCTTGGCTGTTTGGGTCATTTCCGTTTTTCGTGCCGCAGGGACGCCGGCCTCCGGAATAAGCGATTCCTCCTTCCTGCGGCAGGTAACAATGACTTTAATGCGATTGGATGCTCGACGGGCAGCGGCCATCAATTGAGGCAAATCGCCACCGGCAATCAAATCCATGCGCAATTCGATTACATCAGCCACCGGAGCGCATCTTTCAATTGCCTGGAGCGCCTCCTGATGGGTCGCTTCTGTAATGGATACACAAATCATAGTCCGTCCTTGGCCCGGGGATACGATCCCAATATTTTCAAATGAATCGTTTTATCTTTTAATTCAGTCAGGCAGCTTTTAACGGCCTTGTCACGCATGTGACCGATCATATCCACGAAGAAAAGATACTCCCACATTCTTTCTTTCACCGGGTGCGATTCAATCTTCGCCAGATTGATCTTTCGTTTGGCAAAGGAAGCCAACGCGCGATGCAGCGCCCCCGGAGAATCCGGTGTAGCGAAAATTATCGATGTTTTATCGTGATTTGTGGGTGCCCCGTCACCCCGGCCGATCACCAGAAACCGCGTGGTGTTGGAGGAATTGTCTTCTATACCTTCCGCCAACATATTCAGACCATAAGTGGATGCAGCCAGCGTGCTGCCGATGGCCGCGGCCGATTTTTTCCCACGCACCATCTGTACGGCCGCTGCCGTGCTTTCCATTTCGCCCAACACGGCATTAGGCAGATGGGCGCGAAGCCAGGCCTGGGACTGCGCTAGCCCTTGCGGATGTGAATAAACATTTTTGATGCCCTTCATGCTTCTGGCAGATGATATCAGGCACTGACTGATGCGCAGATATATTTCCGCCTGAATTTTCAAGGGCGTTAAAACCAGCCGGTCCAGTGTCACATTCACCGACCCTTCCAGTGAATTTTCCACGGGCACAACACCCCATTCCACGGCGCCTTTTTCCACTTCATCGAAGACACGTGCAATGCCCTGCTGCGGCCAGAAACGGCTGGACGTACCGAAATGCAGTCGCGCCGCCTGATGGGAAAAGGAGGCTTCCGGCCCCAGGTATGCGATGTTCATAGGTTTTTGCAGATCGCGTGAAGCAGAAAGAATCTCCCGGAAAATCGACGTCACCTGACGGTCCGACAGAGGCCCGTCATTGAGTTCTTGTAAATAGTGAAGCACTCTGGCTTCCTGCGCCGGATTGTAAACCTCAAGACCGGCCTGACCTTTCACGTGGCCGATCCGGACGGATATTTGCGAACGTTCATTGAGTAGCCGGATAATTTCCCGGTCCTTTTTTCTCATATCTTCTCTTAGTTCATCCAGCGACGGCTTCATGCTTTCATTTCCTCCAGAACATCACCCATCATTTGTTCACTGATGCTGCCGTTGACAAAGGGCATGCCTATTTTTTTAATCAGGACGAAATGGATCACATCATCCTTTTTCTTCTTATCCATCTTGAGACAGTCGATGACGGCTTCCGGATCAA
The DNA here is from genome assembly GCA_964581635.1 of uncultured Smithella sp. GTDB lineage: Bacteria > Desulfobacterota > Syntrophia > Syntrophales > Smithellaceae > UBA8904. The sequence goes on along the minus strand of CAZOPH010000043.1, from coordinate 2,317 downwards.
AGGAGGCCGAAAGCCTGGTCGGGAGTCCCGCGCGAGCAATGACGTGTTCCACCCGAATCAATTCATCTTCCGACAAGTATTGCATTTTCACCGACAGCTTGGCGGCGGCAACCATGCCCAGCGCCACGCCTTCGCCATGCGACAGCGCATAGTCCGATACGGTCTCCAGGGCGTGTCCCAGGGTATGGCCGAAATTCAGAATCCTGCGGAGTCCTTGTTCCCGTTCATCGATTTCCACAATGGATTTTTTAATCCGGCAGCAGGTTTCAATCATTTTCACCCAATGAACGGAATCCCTGCTTTTGACCGCATCCATATCCTCTTCCAGCAGCTGAAATAATTTTTCATCTTCAATGATGCCGTATTTAATCATTTCGGCCAGACCGTTATTAAACTCTTTGTCCGGCAACGTATCGAGAAAATTCAAATCCACAAACACCGCACGCGGTTGGTAAAACGTCCCCAGCAGGTTCTTTCCCTGAGGCAGATCCACGGCCGTTTTTCCGCCAATCGCGCTGTCCACCTGACCGACAAGGGTGGTCGGAATCTGAATATAAGGAACCGAGCGCATATAAACCGATGCGATAAAGCCCGTCAGGTCGCCCACGACTCCGCCGCCCAATGCGACAAGAAGCGTTCCCCGATCGGCCCCTTCGGCCAAAAGCCTTCCGGTTATATCCATGACTGTTGACATATTTTTGGAGGACTCGCCTGCAGGAATTTCCATCACCGACGCCTTCAAACCCGCTTGAGTCATGGCGGCAAGGAGGGTCTGCCCATAGAGCCTGTTCACATTGCTGTCGGTTACGATCACATAGCGCGAAGCCTTGTGGTTCTTGGCAATGAGCAGAACCACCCGGTCCATAATGTTTTGACCGATGCGGATTTCATGAGACGACAATGTTTTTTTATCAAGATTGACTTTCAATGTTCTCATATTTGCTCCATGGCTTTACTTGCGCATCGCTTTGGCGAGCGCCCGCATATCATCCATCAGTTGATAGAATTTTTCAGGTTTCAGAGACTGCGCACCGTCGGAAACCGCTTTCTCTGGTTCGGGATGCACCTCCACAATGATGCCGTCCGCACCGACGGCTACCGCTGCGCGCGCCAGCGGAATAACATACTTCCAGTTACCGGCGGCATGGCTGGGATCGATCACGACCGGCAGATGGGTCAAGCTTTTGAGCACCGGCACGGCGCTGATGTCCAACGTGTTGCGGGTGGCCGTTTCAAAGGTGCGGATGCCCCGTTCACACAAAATGACATGGGGATTGCCCGACGACAGAATGTATTCCGCCGACATCAACAGCTCCTCGATCGTGGTCATCATCCCGCGCTTGAGCAGCACCGGTTTGCGGGCATGGCCGACTTTCTTGAGCAGGGCGAAGTTCTGGACATTGCGCGCGCCGATTTGCAGCATGTCGGCATAGGATTCCACCAGATCAACGTCCGCGGGATTGACCACTTCGGTCACCGTCGGCAGACCTGTTTTTTTACTGACGGAATCCAGCACTTTCAGGCCTTCTTCCTCCATCCCCTGGAAGCTGTAAGGCGAGGTGCGCGGTTTGAAGGCCCCGCCCCTTAAAATCTGTCCGCCGCCTTTTTTGACAATATAGGCGCTCTCCAGCAACTGCTCTTCGCTTTCAATGGCACAGGGCCCGGCCATCACGACAAACTCAGGGCCGCCGATGGCAATCGATCCGACGTTAATCACCGTATCGCCTTCGTGTGATTCGCGGCTGGCCAGTTTGTAGGGTTTCAGAATCGGCATGGTTTTTTCCACACCCGGCAGCGACTCCGCGTATTTCAGCACGGCTTTATCGCGGTTATCACCGACCGCTCCGATAATGGTGCGCGCAACACCGCTGGAAGGATGCGCCTTATAGCCGACCGATTCGATCCATGAAATCACATCCTCAATCTGTTTTTCTGTTGCCTGACTTTTCATGACAATAATCATAAATACCCCCTTCAATGAAAAAAGGCCATGGCTTTTGCCGCCACGGCCTTTTAAAACAGAAAAGCCATGGGCAGCTGACTTTCGATCCACCCATGGCTGTTTTGGTTTTTGTTACTTTACCAAGTCCTCCTCAGCGACAGGCAGACCGACGCATAATAGTAATAAAACCAGAAGCCGAAAATATTGTTGTTTGCGTTGATATGTCTGTTCATTGGGAAAACCTCTCCTTTTACTTGTGGTGCTATATAAACAAGAGATTCCCGCTTGTCAAGAAAATTATTTTCCCCGTTCCTCATTGATAATGCTCTGGAGCTTTGCGACAGCCGCCGCCGGATCATCAGCCGAACAAACCGC
>CAZOPH010000042.1:9127-14716 GCA_964581635.1 uncultured Smithella sp. | reverse complement strand
CAGAGGCAATACCATGATCGGCAAAAAATTTATTAGTGCCTTCCGAGGCTATGATTTTAAACCCAATTTTGGCAAAGGCGCGGGCAACTTCCAGCATGCCGCCCTTATCCTTTTCTTCAACCGTGATGAGCACGGTGCCTTCCGCGGGGAGGCTCTGCCCGGTTGCTTCCTGAGCCTTGTAATAAGCCAGACCGAAAGAATCAGCCAGCCCCAGCACTTCGCCGGTGGAACGCATTTCCGGTCCCAGAATCGGATCGACTTCCTGATACATATTAAAGGGGAAAACGGCTTCCTTAACGCCAAAATGGTGGAATGCTTTGTTCTTCAGATTCAAATCCTTGAGTTTTTTGCCCAGCATGATTTGTGTGGCCAGTCGGGCCATGGAGACGTTGCAGACCTTGGAAACCAGCGGCACGGTGCGTGAGGCACGCGGATTTGCCTCCAGAATATAAACGACGTTGTTGGCGATGGCATACTGAATATTCATCAAACCAACGACACCGAATTCCACGGCAATCTTTTTCGTGTATTCGATGATGGTATCGATATGGCGCGCGGCAATGCTGATCGGCGGAATCACGCAGGCGGAATCACCGGAATGGACGCCGGCCAGTTCAATGTGTTCCATTACCGCCGGAACAAAGGCGTCCGTGCCGTCGGAAATGGCGTCGGCTTCGGCTTCAATGGCGTTTTCCAGAAACTTGTCGATCAGAATGGGCCGCTCCGGTGTGACACCGACGGCGGCATTGACATAACGCCTAAGCATCTGTTCATCGTGAACCACTTCCATGCCCCGTCCGCCCAACACATAAGAGGGGCGCAGCATCAGCGGATAACCGATGTCTCCGGCGACTTTGAGCGCCTGTTCCAGGTTGCTCGCCATGCCGGATTTGGGCATGGGGATGCCGAGCTTTTCCATCATGATGCGGAAACGGTCTCGGTCTTCGGCCAGATCGATGGTTTCCGTTGATGTGCCGATGATTTTCGCTCCCGCTTTGGCCAGATCCGCAGCGATATTCAGTGGCGTTTGTCCGCCGAATTGGACGATCACGCCTTCCGGTTTTTCTTTTTCGTAGATGCTTAAGACGTCTTCCACGGTCAGCGGTTCAAAATACAGTTTATTGGACGTATCGTAGTCAGTCGAGACGGTTTCCGGGTTGCAGTTGACCATGATGGATTCAATGCCTTCGTCGCGCAGCGCAAACGCCGCGTGTACGCAGCAGTAGTCAAACTCAATACCCTGACCGATGCGGTTCGGGCCGCCGCCCAGCACCATAATTTTCCGATTTTGGGTTGTGCCGACCTTATCCTTCGCATTGTACGTGGAATAATAATACGCCGCGTTTTCCACACCGCTGACGGGGACTGCATCCCAGGCCTCGGCCAGTCCGGCGGCCAGCCGCTGTTTGCGGATTTCTTCTTCTTTTTTTTCCAGAATCTGCGACAGATAGCGGTCGGAAAATCCATCTTTTTTGGCCTGAATCAAGAGTGCGTCGGGTAGAGCCTTACCCTTGCAGGCAAGAACTTTTTCTTCCAACACCAACAGTTCCTTCATTTGTTCAATAAACCATTTCTTGATGAATGTTTTATTGTGCAGGGTGTCGACGGTTGCTCCCTTGCGCAGCGCTTCATACATGATGAATTGTCTTTCACTGGACGGTTCGCTAAGTAACTCCATCAGTTCATCGAGCGACTTTGTATTGAAGTCTTTAACAAAGCCCAGGCCGTAACGTTTTTTCTCCAGGGAGCGGATCGATTTTTGAAAAGCCTCCTTGTAATTTTTGCCGATGCTCATGACTTCGCCCACTGCGCGCATCTGCGTTCCGAGCTTGTCAGCCGCACCGGGGAATTTTTCAAAATCCCATCGGGCAAATTTAACGACCACATAATCTCCTGAAGGTGTATATTTTTCAAGCGAGCCGTCGCGCCAGTAAGGAATTTCATCCATGGTAATGCCCGAAGCCAAAATCGATGAAATCAAGGCAATGGGAAAACCGGTCGCCTTTGAGGCAAGCGCCGAGGAGCGCGACGTACGGGGATTGATTTCAATGACGACCACGCGGTCCGTTTTGGGATCATGCGCAAACTGCACGTTGGTGCCGCCGATCACCTGAATGGCTTCAACAATGTCGTAGGAATATTTCTGCAGCCGCTGCTGGAGCTCTTCCGAAATGGTCAGCATCGGCGCGGTGCAGTAGGAATCGCCGGTGTGCACGCCCATCGCGTCCACGTTTTCGATGAAGCAGACCGTAATCATGTTGTTTTTCGCATCGCGCACTACTTCGAGTTCCAGTTCTTCCCAGCCGATGACGGATTCTTCAATGAGAATCTGGCCGATAAGGCTTGCCGAAATGCCGCGGCTGGCAATAAGCCGCAGTTCCTCCAGATTATAAACAATGCCGCCGCCCGTGCCGCCCATCGTATAGGCTGGCCGGATGACCACCGGATAACCGAGTTTGGCCGCAATTTTTTCCGCTTCCTCCACGGAGGTGGCCGGTTCGCTTATGGGCATGTCAATGCCCAACTTATTCATTGTTTCCTTGAAAGCGATACGGTCTTCGCCCCGCTCGATGGCATCCACCTGAACACCGATCACCTTCACATTGTGCTTTTGCAAAACACCCAGCTTGTATAATTCCGATGTCAGGTTCAGGCCGGTCTGGCCGCCCAGGTTGGGCAGAATAGCGTCCGGTTTTTCGTTTTCAATGATTTCAGTAATTGTCTGAGCATTAAGCGGTTCAATATAGGTGACATCGGCCATCCCCGGGTCGGTCATAATCGTGGCCGGATTGGAATTGACCAATACAATTTGATAGCCCAGCTTGCGCAGCGCTTTGCAAGCCTGAGTTCCCGAATAGTCAAATTCACAGGCCTGACCAATGACAATCGGACCGGAACCGATAATTAATACTTTTTTAATGTCTTCACGTTTCCCCATGCTGTATCCTTTCATCTTTTCTTACAGATTTATTGTTTATGTATTTTTGTGCAGTGATTTCTTGCTACTTTTTATATTCCGCTTCCACATGAATGGCAATTCCGCCGCGCACAGCGAATTCTGCTGTGACCTTGCACCACCGTGGCTGAAGGGCGGCCACCAGGTCGTCGAGGATGATATTGGTGACGTGTTCGTGAAATACGCCCTCGTTGCGGAAAGACCAAAGATATAATTTCAAGGATTTTGATTCGACAATTTTTTTGTCGGGAATGTACTGGATTTGAATTTTGGCGAAATCCGGCTGACCGGTCATCGGGCAGACACACGTAAATTCTTCTGTGGATAGTGTAATGGTATAATCGCGCTTGGAATGATTGGGAAATGTTTCAAGTTTGCGGATGGGTTTTACGGTTTTGCCTGATCCTAAAAGCGAGAGCCCCTCCAGATCATTTGTTTTTGTGTTTCTTGCCATGAAATTCCCCTGAATCGTAAGAATTTGCTTATTTACAGAAAGTTTTCATTTATTTCAAGTTTATTCGATTGGCGAAATTTATTCGCATTGATGATTGATTTTGTGCTAAAGATACTAATCATATATGAGGAGGAATTGATGATGGCCGAAAATAAAGCAACCCTTCCCGAAAACACTTGGAAGTGCAGCAATTGCGGCAATACCGTCGTGGAAATTCAACCGCCGCAGATTTGCCCTGTATGCAAACAAAAATGCGAGTTTATGAATGTCACCTGCTACCAGCCTGAATGCGGCTTCACGGGAATGGACAATCGCTTAAAGCCGTCTAAATAAGCTTGATGACGATTTTTCATGGATGGAAAGTAAGCGGTGAGCCGACCGGTTGATCAGAACTAACCAATCTACAAACAGAAAACTTAAATAATCCTTGACAAAATAATCCCGGCTTTATATGTACAACCAACGCTCGTTGTACATATAAAGCGTTTGTGTAAAGAACTTTGATATTTAAGGTAAACATTTCAGGATTTCTTGCACAACGACATCAGGGAAGGATATGGAGCGAGTCAGCCGAGTCATGAAAATAATGCTTTATGATCAAAAATAATCACAAAGGAAGGGGGATATCGTAATGAAAAATTGGAAAACGTTATTGTGTTCAATGTTCGTGCTTTCATTTTTTACGTGGGCAGCAGTTGCGTCTGCGGAAGAAGTTGTCGTCGGTTTTACCGGACCGCTGAGTGGGCCGGCCGCGGAGTACGGTCAGGATTGTATGTACGGCATCGATATGGCCGTTAAAGAACTCAACGCGGCGGGCGGCGTAACGGTTAAAGGTAAAAAATATACATTTAAACTTGAAAAACTCGATGACCGTATGGACCCGACTCAGGCAAAGAACAACGCCCTGCGTTTCGTCAATCAGAATAAAGCTATGGCGGTTTTCAGCCCCAACTTCACCGGACTTGCGGCGATCATGGGAATCCCTGATCAGAATTTCATTATCGTGGCCTACACCAGTATCCATGCCCTCCTGGATAAGGGCCATCCAATGATTATTACGGCCGTCCCGAACTTTCTGACCTATGCTCAGCTGATGGCCAGTTCGGCCTGGGAGAAAGGTTACCGTAAATGCGCAATGGTGGTTACCACGGGTGGTTACGGAGACGCTTGGCGCAAAGCATTTCATAATTATTGGACCTTAAGGGGAGGAAGTCTCGTCGGTGACTTCCCCGCCAACTATTACACGGAAACGGATTATTCATCCCAGTTGTCGGCGGCTCTGTCCAAAAAACCCGATTTTCTGTTGATTGGCGGTCCTTCGGGTCCCACCGTTCTCGTGATTGAACAGGCCAGAGCCTTGGGTTTCAAGGGAGGATTTGTTGTGATCGACCAGGCCAAGCCGGATTATATCGCGAAAGAGATCAAAGATATGAAGATGCTGGAAGGCATGATCAGCACGGGTGCCCTTAAGGATTTGCCCCTGCCGGCTGTTCCTGGTTTCAACGCCAGATATAAAGCAGCTTACAAAAGAGACATGGGTGCTGAATGCGTGCTGAACTACAACTCGATGTATGTGCTCGCCCGCGCTATTGAGAAGGCGCAATCAGTTGATGCCAAAGTTGTCCGCCGCAATATCGCCAAAGCCCTGCCGACTACCGGCGATAAAGTTCCCAATGAGTTATTCGCTATGAATGACAATGGTTTTATGTATTGTGGTTTGATCATGCAACAGGTGAAAAATGGTAAATTCACCAAAGTGGATTACGTTCTGGCCTTTCCGGAAACAAAAGCCGAATTTGAAAAATACAAGAAGATGAGCAAGACAACCGAACCGGAAATGATCCGCTGGGTGCCGATTAAATAGTTCGTTCGTATTATGACCTGATCACGAATATTAGGGAGTAGAAAATTAACCCCCGTTCTCCACAAAGAGAACGGGGGTTTTGTTTATGCAGCTAGTCCTTAAAGAGATTCTGCATCCGCTCCTCGTATTTTTCATGACAAAGGGTCTTTTGAGATTCATTTCAACAAAAAGCGACGAGACGGTTCATGATTACTCTGATAATATTGCTTTGTATTTAACAGGGTCCGTTGCATAGAGAACAGCTCGTTCCAAACCTTCCACACGGAATTCATGAACCTTGAGATAGTCGGGGTTAGTGGCCATTTTAAGGAACGC
>CAZOPH010000042.1:0-9027 GCA_964581635.1 uncultured Smithella sp. | reverse complement strand
CACGGAATTCATGAACCTTGAGATAGTCGGGGTTAGTGGCCATTTTAAGGAACGCCTTGCGGGACGGATACTGGACAAGCATCAAGAGATCCCAATCCTCCTTCCCCTGAAGCAATTCTTTTGGTTTTCCAAAATAGATTACCTTGGCGCCGACAGCCTCAACAAAGGGACCCGATTCCCTCATATAACGGAAATAGGTCTCCCGACCGCCTACCTTTTTAAACTTCAGCAGGTTGAGCATGACAAATGGTCCCTCGTTGTCATTAGCAGCTAATTTCTGGAATTGATCTTTGTTGTTTTCGATGCCGGACATTATTGATCCTCCTCAAGAAACTTGTTCATCAACTCGGCAACTTCACGGGGTTTCTCTTCCTGTAGAAAGTGCGCCGCTTTTATCTGCTCCACTTTAATCGAGTCAAAACAATCTTCAAGATGCATGATGTTTGCCGGAATAATCACCTTATCCTCGTTTCCATAAATATAGAGCGACGGCATGTTGAACCTTTTTCCCCGCAGCGTCGCCCAATGCGGAGCGTCAATGGACATGGAGCTGTAATAGAAAGCCCCGGTGGTTGGCGTATTTTCGATGCTGTAGCAGCGGACATATTCGTCGATGGCTTCCCTGGGAATGGAGCCATCCTGGCCTTTTTTCCCGAAGAAAAAGCTGACCCATTCGCGTTCCTTGCCCTTGATCATGGCTTCGGGCAGGCCCGGCATCATTTGAAAGTATTGATACCAGTAGGGAATGTATCTCATGGCAATCATGGCTTTGGTCACTTCCTCCGCGCCTTTGATGTTGGTAATGACGGGGATATTCAGGATGACAAATTTTTTCACCCGCTTGGGAATGAGAAAAGCCAGTTCCTGGCCCACAATGCCGCCCCAGTCATGGCCGACCAGGAAGAATTCATTGATCCCTAGAGCTTCGATGACCTCGATCATATCTTTGGCCAGTTCTACTTTCTGATAGGCCTTGACATCCAAGGTACGTTCGCTCTCGCCAAGACCGCGTAAATCGGGAGCAATGACACGCAGCTTCGGATTAAGAAAAGCAACGACCCCTTCCCAGCAGTAAGAGCTTTCCGGCCATCCGTGCAGCATAACGATGGGGTATCCATCCTTGTTTCCCCGGTCACGGACGCTGAAAGTTCCCCTCGATACGGTGATTTTACTTGTTTTCATGGCCGCAATATTTCTCCTCAATTGGAGTTCAGAATTGATATAACGAGCGTCGGTTGTGTTAAATGGAAGGTATTTCTCTGTCAAGTATTATTTTATGTGATGGAATCGTAGAATTCCTCCATCCGTAACAGCATGCTGTTATTTGATTTTTTAGTGCGCTATACGTGACTGGAATCGTTTTTGAAGATAAATCGTTAAAATATCTTGACAAAAGCAGTCCGTCTAAATTAATTTCTACAATCAACGATCGTTGTACTATCTAATGTTAAGAGGTAAAAATTTTAATAGGGGAGATGTGTCATGATTAAATCAAGACTTTGTGACGTGATCGGTATCAAATATCCCATCATCCAGGCGGGCATGGGCCCTTTCAGTAACAACAACCTTTGCGTGGCCTCAGCCAATGCAGGCGTCTTGGGACTTCTTTCGACGAGTGGTCTTTTTAGCAAGGACGATCAACCTTGGATATACAATGCTTTTGTGGAAACTGCGGAGGCAAACCGGGAGGATGACATGGCCACCGTTCTGGAGAAACTGTTAAAACGTACCTGTCGTTTAGTCAAGGATAGAAGCGGCATATTCGGGATAAACGTTATGGTGTCGGCCGAACTCATCCAGTATTCGCATATCATGATTGATACGGCCATCCGGGTTTGTGAAGAGAATCCGGAAATGAAGCAGCATTTCAAAGTGATCTTTACCTCTGCCGGCGATCCTGTAGGATGGAAAGACAAGATTAAGGGCGCCGGATTTACCTGGATGCATGTGGTTCCTTCCGTCAAGGGCGCACTGCGCTGCAAAAAGGCGGGGGTTGACGTTATCATTGCTTCGGGACATGAAGGCGGATTTCATACCTCCTGGGAACCCGTCCATTCGATGATCCTTCTGCCCGCCGTAGTCGATGCCGTGTCCGACGAAAAAACACTCGTCATCGGTGCCGGCGGATTCTGCGACGGCAAGACGCTTGCGGCCGCGCTTGTTCTGGGGGCTGACGGGGCTCAGATGGGAACGCGATTTCTTGCAACTCAGGAAAGTGATTTTCATCAGATATGGAAAGAGGGTGTTGTGGCCGCCCAGGACCGTGGAACACTGGTTGCCCGAGGCTTTGTAGGACCGGCCCGCTGGTTGAAGACACCCCGCAGTGATGAGCATGCCAGAAACACGCTGAAGAAGTCCCCCGGCGTCTTTTTGGGAACGCCCGATGACTTTAACACGATGGATATGTCTCTGATCCAGTTCGAGATTGAATCCATCAAAGCTACTTACGAGGGGAACAGGGAAAAGGCTCTCATGGCTGCCGGCGAGGTAGCCCAGCGTATCAATGACATGCCCAAGGTGAATGACATGGTTCAGGTCATCGTCAAGGATGCGGAAGACATTCTTCGCAACATTCAGAAAAAATATTTAACCTGATGCATCTGCTGCGTAAAAAAAGCCGGGAGTCGCCTCCCGGCTTTTTTTCCCCCTGCAACAACGTCATCATTTTATGACCGCTTGCATCACGTGCTTTTCCAGTAAATCGATCAGTTTCTCTTTGGCATATTTCTTCATGTTCCAATTGCGCAGCGCATGGAGAGATAATTCGTAAACGATCATGTTGGCTGTAAAAGAGGCGTCTTCAAATTGAAAAACCTTTCTCTCCTGGCCTTTCTTTAAAATCTCTTCTATGTGGGTGACAACCTGGCTTTCCCTGGAGAGAATAACTTTGAGCAGACGATGGGGAAGCGATTTCGATTCCCGATACAAAAGAAGGATTTCCTGCCCATAATTATAGCCGGAATCCATAAATTCACGAATGACGGTCCTTAATTGTAAGACGGGATCATCAATGCTCATAAAACCCTGCTTCTCGAAAAGTTCAAGCTCCCGTCTGTGAATCATCTCAATGACCAGAAAAAGAATTTCCTCCTTGCTTTTAATAAAATAATATAAATTGCGTATATCGATTCCCGTTGCCTTGGAAATTTCCCGCATGGAGGTTTGCGCGTAGCCTTTTTTCATAAAAAGCTTTGTTGCTTTTTTAATGATCTGTGTTTGTCTTTTTTGAAACAGATCGTTATTTCTTCTTGGTTTGGACTCACGGTCAGAGACAGTCGTTTTTCTCATTGATTTAGTAGCAATCCTTTCAAAATTTTCAATATGTCTATAACAGAAATAACCAGCCTGTCAATGTAAATTCAAAATATGACTTGACAAAACAACCCGGGCAAAATAATTTGTACAATCAACGATGGTTGTATAATGTCATGGCAAAGAAGGAGTCATTAAATGACGGATGGAACTAACATTAACCGAAAGTGAGGAAGAAGCATGAAGATTGATGATGTGAAGAATGTATGTGTTGTGGGTGCCGGTAATATGGGACATCAGATTGCCCTCCAGTGTGCTCTTTCCGGCTTTAAGACCGTCAGCACGGATATTGTACCGGCCGTACTCGAGAAAGCCCAGAAGTTTGTCGAAGGGTACCTGCCGGGCCGTGTGCAGAAAGGAAAAATGACGGAAGACGCAGCAAAAAAAGCCAGAAGTCTGATCTCATTTACAGGTGACTTGAAAGAGGCCGTGAAGGATGCCGATGTGGTGATCGAGGCTGTACTGGAAAGAATCGACCTTAAACGCAAGGTTTTTGCTGATCTGGACAAGTATGCACCCGCCAAGGCCATTCTGGCCACCAACAGCTCCTTTATCGTGAGTTCCAGAATAGCCGGCGCCACCAACCGTCCCGCTCAGATATGCAACCTGCACTTTTTCAACCCGGCCCTCGTTATGAAGCTGGTTGAAGTGGTCCAGGGCCCTCACGTTTCTGATGAAACGGCGCAGTGCATGATGGACTTCTGCCTGAAAATTGATAAAGTGCCTATTCTCATTAAGAAAGAGGTGGACGGATTTGTGCTGAACCGTATTTTCGCCGTTCTTCAGCGAGAAGCTCTCTGGATGCTGGAAATGGGTGTGGCCTCCTTTGAAGACATTGATAAAGCCTGTGTGTATGGTGCCGGCCATCCCATGGGGCCTTTCCGCCTCAATGATCTGACAGGTATCGACCTGACCTACGATATTTGTATGAGCCATTTCTATGAGTCCGGCAATCCTGCGGACCTGCCGTCCCCCAGCATCGTGAAGAGATATACCGAGGGCAAATACGGCCAGAAGACCGGTGAAGGCTGGTACAGTTACAAGAAATAAAGCTGTTTTAAGCATGTCTGCAGAGGTTACACCTGCCTCAAAGGCCAGGATCATCAGGACGCCCCGAAAAATAGAAAATTCCGGGGCGTCCTTGTCTATGCTTTCATGCGTGTGACTTGGCTAGCTGTCCGCAAACGTCGCCAATATTTCGCTGAGTGTCGGGTGCGGGATCACCCATGACCTTAATTGCTTCTTGGTCATTTCATTGGATACCGCCAGAGCCAGCGGCACGATAAGTTCGGCGGCATGGTCGCCGACGATGACCGCTCCGATGATTTTGTCCTGATGGAAAACGGCTTTGACGAAACCCTGTCCCATCAACTCGGCTCGGGCGATGATATTGGCGCCATAGAGGGATTTAACAACTGCTATACTTAAGCCTTCGTCTTCGGCTCGCTTCTGTGTGTAGCCGACGCGTGCAATCTGCGGATGGCTGTAAACCACGGAGGGAATATAATTTTCATTATAGGTATAATCGCTGCCGCCAAACATATTTTCTACGGCGACTTTGGCCTGCCGGGCCGCGCGGTGTGCCAGCATCATACCGCCGGTGACGTCGCCTACGGCATAAATACCACGGATAGTGGTCGTCATTTTCTCATCTACTTTAATTCCGTCGTTCACATAATCAATCCCCAGTTTGTTTAACTGCTCCTTATGCAAAAGCGGTTTCCTGCCTGTGCAGAGCAGTGCGCATCCGGCGTGCATTTCCTTGGTTTCGCTATTTTTCTCCACCTGCATCACAACAGCGCCGGTCGATTCCTTGAGGCTGACAAGCTTTGTCGATGTGTGGACGGCAATACCTAGGCGAGTCAGCTCTTGGTTGAGAAAATCCGCGGCTTCTTCATCTTCCTGAGGTAAAATGCGATCAAGCAGTTCCACCAGGATAACCTTGACGCCGAGTTCGGCAAACACCGTAGCGTATTCGACGCCGATGAAACTGCCGCCTACAATAATCATTCCAGCCGGCAGCGTTGCCATGTCGAGAATGTCGTCTGAGGTAAGAATTCGATCAGAGATCTGGATTCCCGTCAGGACTTGCGGTTGTGAACCCCAGGCGATGAGAATGTTATCGGTCACGATCCGCAGACTTTGCCCTGCTTGATCGGTGTATAGCACTTCGCGCGGCGAGAGAATTTCACCGATACCCTGTTTTGTTTCCACCTGAGCATCGGTGAGCATTTTTTGTGCGCCCAGTGCCGCGATTTTGATAATCTGTTCTTGATGTTTTTTCATGGCCGCGAAATCAACTGCGGAATCGGCAATCTTGACACCGACGCGTTTGAGCTTTTTCAAGTCCGTATAAAATTTGCTGCAAGACAGCAGCGCTTTGGTGGGGATGCAGCCACGATGCGTGCAGGTGCCGCCCCAGCCGTCCTTTTCGATAATGAGGGCTCTTTTTTTCTTTGCCGCGGCCATTTCTGCCGCCGCCAATCCCCCCGGTCCGCCGCCAATGACAACCAGATCATATTTATCGGCCATGCTTGCACCCTCCTTGCTAAAAAAATAATTAACACAGGCGCTCAGGGCAGGCAAACGGAAATTCTGAACAAAAGAATTGAATCTTGTCTTACCCGCCAATATCTGGTAGTTCACCCATCAGGATTGGATCGATGAAAGATATTCTAACCGTTTCACAACTAAACGATAATATTAAAACCTTTCTGGAGGAAGCCTTCGGTTCACTCTGGGTGGAGGGTGAAGTTTCCAATTTGCGCCGTCCCCAGTCCGGCCATGTCTATTTTACGCTGAAAGACGACAAAAGTCAGATTCGGGCGGTTTATTTTCGCCAATATGGTTATTCCCGCACCCGCGTGGCAAATTTTGACCTGGAAGACGGCATGAAAATTTTGTGTCGTGCCCGTTTGAGCGCTTATCCGCCCCGCGGAGAGTACCAGCTCATTGTGGAATCGGTTGAACCGCAGGGCGTGGGTGCGCTGCAAAAAGCATTTGAGCAACTCAAGGCCAAACTGGCGGCCGAAGGATTATTCGATGAGGCTCACAAAAAGGCACTGCCTTTTCTGCCCGGGCGCATCGGGGTTGTCACGTCCCCAACGGGTGCGGTCATCAGGGATATTTTGAATATTACCCGTCGGCGTTTTCCTTCCGCGGACATTCTGATCGCGCCCACACGGGTGCAGGGAAACGAGGCGGTAGGAGAACTTATTTCAGCCCTGCGTAACCTCCATACGTACGGTAAGGTGGACGTCATCATTATCGCGCGAGGTGGCGGTTCACTGGAGGATCTTGCCCCTTTCAATGACGAAGTCCTGGCCAGAGAAATTTTTCGCTCATCCATTCCAATTGTCTCGGCGGTCGGTCACGAAACCGATTTTACGATTTGTGATTTTGTGGCGGATCTGCGAGCGCCTACGCCGTCCGCAGCGGCGGAGCTGGTAGTCCCTCAAAGAGCTGACCTGCAAGATAGCCTTGACAATTTGCGTCAGAGACTGGTGGCTGCCCAGCGCCATCATCTTGATGATCAAAAAGAGCGGCTCGCATCCCTGCAGGCCCGATTTAAAGATCCGCGCCATTTCCTGGTTGATTTCTCTATACATCTGGATGATCTGCACGAAAGAATTTCACGTGCTCTGCGGCAAAGGACACAACTATTGCAAAACAAATTGCGTCATCTGGAACTGAGCCTGCAAAGCCGGAATCCGGAAAGGCAGGTTCGGGAGAAAAGAATTTTTCTCAACAATTTAGAGAAAGACGTCACAAACGGATGGAAGTGTTATCTCAGAGATCGTGAAGAGCGGCTGAAGAAGAATGCCGCCCTGCTTTCTTCGTTAAGCCCGCTGGCCGTTTTGCAAAGGGGCTATAGTATCACGCGCAGATTATTGAATGGAGAAATTGTCCGTCGGGCGAGTCAGTTGACTTTGGAGGAGCAAGTCAGCATTCAACTGGCCGATGGTGGTATCCAAGCACGGGTGGAAAAAGTACGGGAGGAGTAAAAAAATATGGCGAAAGAAAAGTTTGAAGATGCTTTGGAAAAACTGGAAAATATAGTAAGAGAAATGGAAGCAGGTGAAATGCCACTGGATTCAGCGCTAAAGTCTTTTGAAGAAGGCATTTGGCTAATCCGTTTCTGTTCCGCAAAACTTGAGGATACCCAACGCCGTGTCGAGCAGCTTCTGGAAAAAGAAAATTCGCTGCAAATAAAAAACTTTCAGGACAAAGACATCGATGAACCATGAGGATTTTCTTGGGGCTTATTTAAAAGACCGGCAGAAGATTGTGGAAGAGGCTCTCCGACGCTATCTTCCGGATGAAGACAGCGTCCCGCAGGAATTGCACGCCGCCGTTCATTACAGTGTATTCGCCGGCGGTAAAAGGATCCGGCCGATTCTTTGCCTGGCGGCGGCGGAAGCGTGTGGTGGCGATATGGCGCCGGCCATGCCGGTCGCTTGTGCGCTGGAATTGATTCATACCTATTCCCTGATTCATGACGATCTGCCGGCTATGGATAATGATGATTTCCGTCGCGGCAAACCCACCAGCCACAAGGTTTTCGGCGAAGCAGTGGCGATTCTCGCGGGCGACGCGCTTTTGACGGAGGCCTTTGTGCTGCTGTCACGCGCGGAAAAAGTCCGTCATGCTGCGGAGCGGCGTCTGGCCGTTATTCAACAGATTGCCTCTGCCGCGGGTATTGCAGGCATGGTTGGTGGACAGGCCCTGGATATTCGAGCGGGGAAAAATGATTTGGATTACGCGGGGCTTATAGAAATTTATCGGCGAAAAACCGGTGCTCTGATTATGGCGGCGGTCAAATCCGGAGCGATTCTCGCCGGCGCAAGCGATGATAAGATTCAAGCGTTGGGTGTTTACGGCAGCCATATCGGCATCGCCTTTCAGATTGCTGATGATATTCTCAACGTGGAGGGTGACAGCAACCTGATGGGCAAGAAAACCGGCAGCGACGCTGCCCTGGGTAAAGTCACTTACCCGGCGCTTTTGGGTCTCGAGGCGGCAAGGGAAAAACTGGCCGAGCATATAGATACGGCTATTGCGGGCATCGCGGCTTTTGATTCACGCGCGCTGCCCCTTCGCGTCATTGCCCGCTACATCATGGAAAGAAAGTCTTAAAGGTTTATAAAGACCAATGAAACCAATGGAAACTGTCAATTACAGCGTGCTGCAGAAGGTCAACTATCCTGTTGATCTCCGCAAACTCAGCATCGCTGAAATGAATACCCTGGCTGAAGAAATTCGCAAGCTGATCATTAACACTATCGCTTCCAATGGCGGGCATCTGGCCTCGTCGCTGGGCACTGTGGAACTGACCCTGGCGCTTCATTATGTTTTCAACACGCCGGACGACAAGCTGATCTGGGATGTCGGCCATCAGTCCTATGCGCATAAGATTATCACAGGCCGCAAGGAAAAGTTTCCCACATTGCGCCGAAAAGGCGGCCTCAGCGGTTTTCCCAAGCGGGAAGAAAGCGCCTACGACGCTTTTAATGTCGGGCACAGCGGCACCTCCATTGCAGCAGCAGCGGCGTTTGCCGAAGCCCAGTGCCTGAAAGGCGAACAACACAAAACGATCGCGGTGATCGGCGACGGTTCTCTCACTACCGGCATGGCGTTTGAAGGATTGAACTGGTCAGGTGACCGCGACAAAGATTTGATCATCGTTTTAAATGACAATGAGATGTCCATTTCTCC
>CAZOPH010000041.1:11200-14831 GCA_964581635.1 uncultured Smithella sp. | reverse complement strand
CGCGTTCGCTCATCAGGTCGGCCAGAAATCCGGCAGACAGCATACCACTTTGAACCACCATGGAAATACGGCCCTCGATCAAGCCGTCTTTGTAGATATTGGGATGCATGAATGTAAAAAAGAATTTTTTCGGTACATCTACCAGGCCCATGCAGTTGGGTCCCCAGATGCGGATATCGGCGCCACGAGCGACAGCCAGACAACGCTCCTGAAGCAGACGGCCTTTCTCGCCGATCTCCGCAAAACCGGCGCTTTCGATGATGACACGCCGGATACCTTTGCGACCGCAGGCTGCAAGCGCCTCGGGCACAGCAGGAGCGGGAACGATGATGATCGCCAGGTCGACCGGTCCGGGAATTTTCTCCACCGTCGCATAACAGGTCAGAGTCTGGATATCTGAATAATTGGGGTTTACAGGATAGATAAAACCTGCATAACCATAACGGAGATTGGTGAGGATCTGACCACCCAGGCTGTCTTCGCGGGAACTGGCGCCGATGACGGCAATGGATGACGGCGAGAAATACGTTTTCATGTGAGCTCACTCCAAAGTGATAATTCTGATCAACAAAACGATTATTTCGTTACCATATTGAAGAAATCTGTCAATGCGTTTGTCAGTCAGCCTCATGAAACAATTATTGAAATTGATATTTTATCTATAATATTGTAAACAAAACGCCATGAAAAAGAAAGATTGTCCATCTAACGTTTATGACGGACTGGCTCTCATTGCCGATCCGATTCACGCTTACGCTTTCTTTACAGTGCCTCAGGATAACGGGTCAGCGGAAAAGACGGAAAAGGACATCCTTGATTCTCCCTGGATGCAGAGACTGAGGCGCATTTATCAACTCCAGAGCGCCCGCTGGGTGTATCCGGCAGCGGAACATACCCGCTTTCAGCACTCGCTGGGAACGATGCACGTTGCGGGAGAATTCGCCCGCCACCTATATCCCAGTCTCAAGGATGTCTGCAAAGACACACCGTCCATGCATTATGTAGAAGAATTACTGCGCCTATCGGGACTGCTCCACGATGTCGGCCACGGTCCCTTTGGCCATTTTTTTGATGAACATTATCTCAGTGCCTGGGGGCTGACCCACGAAGATATCGGCCGGCAGATCATTGTCAAGAAACTCGGCGCTTTGATTTCGCGTATTGCCCGTGGTCCTTCAGGATCATTTGCCCGCGGCGAGGCGCTAGACCCGCAGCAGGTCGCGTATCTTATTAAAATGCCCGACGCGCGTGCGGAGGTCAAACAGCCGCGCTGGCTTCAATGGCTGCGGCAGTTGTTTTCCGGCATTTATACGGTCGATAATCTCGACTACGTCCAGCGCGACGCCTACATGACGGGATTTTCACTGGACATGGTCGATATGCCGCGCCTACGCTATTACACTTTTTTTACAAAAGACGGTCTGGCCCTACATCAATCCGGCATTTCAGCGTTAAGGCGTTTTCTCAACGCCCGTTTGAATTTATACAGCAACGTTTATTTCCACCGCACAACGCGCGCGCTCGATTTGCACCTGCAGGAAATTTTCTCCGACACCCTGCAAATGATGTATCCGGAAAGTCCAGTGAAAAATCTTGACGCCTATCTGCACTGTGATGAGTGGTCATTATTCAGCGAAATGCAGGGCTGGCTTTCCGTCAAAGACGCCCGCAAGCGTAGATTAGCTTTGGAATGGCAAAAGATCCATGCCCGAGAACTGAAATGGAAAATGTCTTTTGCCGCCGAAATATCCATTGATCAGATCCAGCGTGGTACGGAATTTGTCGGCGCTGAGAACTACGAGTCAAAGATCAGGGAGCGCCTACCCGCCAAACTGAAAAAACTTGCGTTCAAAGTGGATGTGGCCACGCAGGATCCCCGTCCTCTAAACCCGATTGCCGAACCGGGCAGGCAGATCAATATATTTAATCCGGTGACGAGGCGGACGTCTGCCGAACCCCTGAACGAAATTTATCGTTTCATTCCCGCACGGGTCCGACATTTCCGCGTTTTTTCACTCAACCATGATCACGACGAAGACCTGGCAATGGCGGCGGAAGCGGCATTGGGCAATATCGAAAAATCTCTTCCAACGAACGTGTAATCTGGCTGGATCAACCGAGACCACGGATTTGACTCCATTTACCCGCACAGCAAAAAAAATCAGAGCCGATTTTAAATAATGAACTGTACAATCCACTGCCGGCGTTGTGCTACACACACCAGTCTTTTTTCTTGACAAACAAAAGATAGTTTTCAATCATTCGTATCATAAGATAATTTGTTGTGGAAAGGAGGGTCAAATGTTTCGTTATACATCAATGGTCGTTTGCCTCATACTGCTTGGCTCTTTATTGTTTGGCGCAACCGCCGTCGCGCAAAGAACCATGAGTGTTCAGGTTAAGGAAGGTCAGTTACGGGCCACGCCGTCGCATCTGGGCAAAATCGTAGCCCGGGCAACTTACGGCAGTCAGGTGATAATCTTGGAAGAGAGGGGTGCCTGGAAAAGAGTATCACTGGGCAGTGGGAAAAAACAGGGATGGATGCACAATACAGCCCTGACCAATAAAAGAATCGCCCTAAAAGCCGGACAAAGCAATGTGGGGACTTCCGTCACCCGCGATGAAATTGCGCTCGCGGGCAAAGGCTTCAACGAAGAGGTGGAGGCCCAATATCGCAAGAGTAATAAAAATCTTGACTATACCTGGATCAATAAGATGGAAGCATCGAAGGTGACTCAAGAACAAATGGAAGATTTTATATCCGGCGGTCGTCTGACGCTTGGCGGAGAAGGAGGCAGGCCATGAAAAAACACTTTTGGCAAAAGGGATTAATCCTGCTGATGTTGATCACGCTGATGGCCTGCGCCGCTGTGGAAACAGCAACGACAGTAGCTACGACGGTCGGCGAAGCAACCGGCACAATCACGAAGGAACAGGGACAATCGATCCGCAAGAGCACGACAGCTGTTGCGAAGAGCCTGGAAGATTTTACACCCGAACAGGAATACTATATCGGACGAACCGTCGGCGCGGTGGTTCTCGGAAAATATCAGCCCTTGGCGGATACAAAGGCCAACACTTATTTGAATACGCTGGGACAGACACTGGCGCAAGCCTCGGATACGCCGGAACTGTTTGCCGGGTATTCTTTTCTTGTTCTGGATTCTGACGACATCAACGCCTTTGCCACACCCGGCGGACATATTTTTATTACCCGCGGTTTGTTACGCTGCTGCCGGACGGAAGACGCGCTGGCTGCTGTTTTGGCCCACGAGATCGGACATGTTCAGTTAAGGCATGGCATGAAGGCGATCGAAAAGGCACGGATGACGGAAGCCTTCACGGTTTTGGCGCAGGAGGGAGCGAAATCATTAGGGTCACAGGAAGTTGCACAGTTAACTCAGGCTTTCGGCGGTGTGATTTCCGATATTACCAACACCATGATCAACAATGGCTATTCCCGGTCTTACGAATATCAGGCTGACGCGGCGTCGTTATCCATCCTGAAACGCTTGGGCTACAATCCCGGCGCGTTGATCGACATGCTGGGCGTCATGGACAAACAAATAAAGCCCGGCGGTAGTGATTTTGCCAAGACGCATCCGTCGCCTCAGAACCGGATTGCCGAACT
>CAZOPH010000041.1:3799-11100 GCA_964581635.1 uncultured Smithella sp. | reverse complement strand
GCGGTAGTGATTTTGCCAAGACGCATCCGTCGCCTCAGAACCGGATTGCCGAACTTCAGGATAGCGAAAAGTCGCTTGTCAGTGGCGAGCCACCTACCGTTCGCAAAGAGAGGTTTACCAAAGCGGTGGGACATCTGCTACGATAACAACTTGTTTCCCTACAAGTTCAGGACCAGAGCCATGGATTTTAAAAAAATACTCCGGGGCGGCAAATCAAAGCTTTTACAGGGTCTGTTGGCGGGTTTTGTCGGCGTTTTGGTTGCGCTGATTTTTTTCTTGCCGGGATTTCTGGATCGCTGGGAGGCGAAAACCTGGGACTGGCGAGTGAACCTGCTGGCCCAACCTTCGTCTGCTAACCCGAAAATCTGCCTGATTCTGCTTGATCAAAACAGTCTGGATTGGGCGAAAGAAGAAAATGGTCTGTCCTGGCCGTGGCCACGCGAAGTGTACGGAACGATTCTTCAGTTCTGCAAACGCACGGGCGCTAAAGCCGTGGCATTCGATGTGCTTTTTACGGAACCCTCCAAATACGGGGTGGCGGATGATCAGGCCCTTGCCTCTGAAATCCGCAGTTTCAAGCATTTTGTGGGCGCTGTTTTTCTCAGCCGGACTGCGGGCAGTGAAAAACGCTGGCCTGCTTTTGCTCCCGAGACGGCTTTGAATGTTAAGGGGCTAGACCATTGGCTTAATGAAAACGGACATAACGCTTTTGCGCGAGCTTCGTTTCCCGTGGCGGAGATCTCCGCCGCTTCAGGCGTTTTGGCCAATGTACACCTGAATCCAGATGTGGACAGTGTCTATCGTCGGGGGGCACTTTTTGAAGTTTTTGACGGCAAGGTTATACCTTCGCTGGCCCTGGCGAGTTTTTTGGCAGCTGAGCCTGCTCCTCCTTTGAAAATTTATCCGGGACATTTTGGACTGGGTAACAGGATTATTCCTGCGGATGCAGCGGGTAAGGTCATTCTTAATTTTCGCGGCCCGTCGGGAACGCACAAGACATACAGTGCGGCATCGGTCATTCAGAGCGAACTACGCATCCAAAACGGTGAAACACCCCCTATCAAGAATCTCGACGACTTCAAGGACGCCTATGTTTTGTTCGGGTTTTCCGCTCCTGGTCTCTTTGACCTGCGACCCACACCTGTTTCCGGTGTTTATCCTGGCGTGGAAATCTCCGCCACGATGCTTGACAATTTGCTGGCGAACGATTTTATCCGGTCTGTTCCTCTGCCTCTCATTGTCGTCATAACGCTGATCATTACCCTTTTGGCCGGGATGGCGACGTCCTGGGTCTCCGGTATTTTTAAAAGCGTTCTGGTCTATGTTTTCTTTATCTGCACACCGATTGTTCTTTGCCTGATCGCTTACCGGCTGGGTTTCTGGCTGCCGCTGGTGGTTCAGGAAGCGGGTGTGGCCGTCACGCTCTTCGGAGCGGGGCTTATTTATTACACGACCGAGGGCCGGCAGAAAGCTTACATCAAAAGCGCTTTCAAGCAATACTTGAGTCCCGCTGTGATTGAGGAGTTGATCCAAAATCCTGATCGGCTGAAACTAGGTGGTGAACGACGCATGCTCTCTATTTTTTTCTCCGACCTGGAAAGCTTTACAAGCATCTCGGAAGGACTTGATCCGGAAGCACTCACGAATTTGCTGAATGTTTATCTCACAGCCATGACCGACATCATCCATGAAGAAGGCGGCACCGTGGATAAGTATGAAGGGGATGCGATCATCGCCTTCTGGAACGCTCCGCTTGATCAGCCTGATCACGCCACTCGTTGCGTCCGAGCCGCACTGCGCTGCCAGGCGAAGCTTGCTGAGATGCGTCCTGCCCTCCGGGAAAGTCTGGGAAGGGATTTGAAAATGCGCATTGGCGTCAATACCGGCTACGCCGTGGTTGGCAACATGGGTTCTCATTCCCGCTTTGATTATACGATGATCGGTGATGCGGTGAATCTGGCGGCACGGCTGGAGGGCATCAACAAACAGTTTGGCCTGTACATTCTGATTTCACAATCCACAATGGAACAGATAGCCGGCGCTTTTCCGGTGCGTGAAGTATCGCGGGTGGCCGTCGTAGGCCGCAAAGAGCCTGTGGTGGTTTACGAACCGATGCTGACGGAAAATATCGATTCGCAGAAGAAAAGAATAATGGAGCAATTTGCCGAAGCGCTGGCTCTGTTCTATGGGGGTGACTTTGTTAAAGCACGAGAAGTATTTTCCACCCTTACAAACGAAGATGCGGTGGCTAAATCCTACGTCTTCAAATGCGATGAACTGATTGCCAATCCGCCAATAAACTGGCAAGGCGTGTGGACAATTACCACGAAGTAGGTTAGAGGTTAAACGGGTTAAGGTCGTTTAATGAATATTGAACGTTCCGCTTTCCAGAAAGTACAACGACGAAAACGTCAACAAAATACCTGATGGCGAAGCATTGAATAATTTTAAACTCTTTATCACTTTTCAAAGGAGTCCTTACATGAAAAAAATATTGATTCTGGTTCTGATGGTTCTTTTTTTATTGCCGGGATGCTCATCGGTGCAAAAGATGTCGCCGGAGCAGCAGTTCAAAAAAAGTTTTTCTAAAAACATCTATGAAACCTTTACGGAGACACCCATCAAAGGCGTCTATGAAATCTATAACGGCCAACAGATTTATTATTATCTTTCAGAAGGCGATGTGCTTTTCGTGGGCAATATGATTTCTAAAGACGGTAAAAATCTCACGCAGGAGAGCAACGCAAAAAGGATGACATCCAAGCTGGCCGATCTATCCTTGGATAACGCCCTGAAAATCGGCAGCGGGGAAACGGCCATTGTGGAGTTTATTGATCCAAATTGCCATTACTGCCGATTATCCTTCAACTTTTTTAATACACGCAAGAAAGATGTTACGCTATATGTTTTCTTCTACCCCCTGTCTGAGGATTCGGCAAACAAAATCCGCCACATTTTTTGCTCGAAAGACAAGGCACAAGCCTACGATGATGTTTTGGGCGGAAAGCTCGATGGGAACGAACAGCTTAATTTATGCAGTGAAAAGGAAGCCGAAGATATGTTGAAGTCTCATCAACAGATCAGCGCTAAAGTTGGTGTCCGAGCGACTCCGCTGTTTTATATCAAAGGTCAGGTTGTGCCCGGTTTTGATCAGCCGGCTATTGAAAAACTGTTAAAAGAATAAATTGAGAAGGAGGTTTTGGATAATGAGAACATTGACGGTTTTAATAAGCGGTATTTTCTTATGTGTTTTGTCCTTTGGCGCTGCTTTTGCCCAACCTGCGGGAAAGGCCATTGTAGAAAACGCCTGTTCCAAGTGTCATGGCATCAAAAAAGTGGAAAGCGCCAGTAAAAACGCCTCCGAGTGGGAAGCTACCTTGGACCGGATGATTAAAAAAGGAGCGAAAGTAACATCGGAAGAAAGAAACGCTGTTTTAAAATATCTTAACACATTGAATAAATAAATAAAAAGCGGCTGTTTCTCTGAAAGGAGCAGCCGCTTTTTTTATTCAGTTAGGGGATGTTTGCGTGATCTCGTGCCACCTCGTGTCACCTTCAGGTGGTCAGGTTATTGGAACCGATCCCTAAGGTTCAATAATCATTTAGCGAACCTTTGCACCCGTCTTGGGTTCCCGATCGAATCCAATCAATGTCAGTCCCACGGGAGAATCCGTTGCCAAAAGCATGCCGTGTGATTCAACACCCATGAGCTTGGCCGGCTTCAGATTGGCCACAATAACAATGGATTTACCGACAAGTTCTTCCGGTTTATAATCCTTCCCGATACCCGCAACAATCGTCCGCTCTTCTCCGATATCAATGCGCAGTTTGACCAGTTTGTTGGATTTGGGAACAGGTTCGGCCGCCAGAATCTTTGCCACGCGTAAATCCACTTTGGTGAACTCATCGTATTCAATTTCCGGTTTTATATCGATGGCTGCTTTCTGCGGTTGAGGCGGCGCTTCCTTTTCAGCGCTCACCCTTGGAAAGAGTGATTCGCCGCGAATAAACGGGCTGCCCACGGGCAGGGGTTCGTTTTTACGGATCACGTCCAGACTTAACTTTTGCGATGGTTCCAGTCCGATTTGACGCATAATCTTTTCCGCAGCCTGCGGCATGAATGGAGATATAAGAATCGCGATAGCGCGCAGCGCTTCCATCAGCCGGTACATGATGGCAACAAGCTTCGTGTGATGGGCCGGATCTTTGGCCAGAGTCCAGGGTTCGTTTTCGACAATGTATTTGTTGGCGGCACTGACCAATTCCCAGATGGCCATGAGCGCTTTATGCAACGACATATCAACAAAAGAAGCTTCCACCTCCGTTACGGTCTTAAGCGCTGCCGCCTGTAAGCTGTTTTCCTGATTGCCGGCGGGTGGCTCAGGAATTTTCCCGTCGCAATATTTGATCGCCATCGTGACGGCGCGGCTGAGCAGATTACCCAAATCGTTGGCCAGATCGGAATTAAGACGCGAGACAAACGCCTCTTCGGAAAAGTTGGAATCCAAACCGAAAACCATATCGCGCAACAGAAAGTAGCGGAAAGCATCCAGGCCGTATTTGTCTTTCAAATCCAGCGGCCGGACGACGTTACCCAGGCTCTTGGACATTTTGCTTTGATCCGAATTCCAGTAACCATGAACATTGAGATGCTGATAGGGCTCAATCCCTGCGGCTTTGAGCATAGTGGGCCAGTAGATGCCGTGGGGTTTTAAAATATCCTTGGCGATCAGGTGCTGAGCCTGCGGCCAGAATTTCTTAAAATTCGCACTGTCCGGGTAATTGAGCGCGGTGACGTAATTGATCAGCGCGTCAAACCAAACATAGGTTACATATTTTTCATCGAACGGCAGTGTAATACCCCATTCCAGACGCGTCTTGGGCCGGGAGATGCAGAGGTCTTCCAAGGGTTCACGCAGGAAGGCCAATACTTCATTGCGATATCTTTCCGGCCGGATAAAATCAGGATTGTCCTGAATATGGCGGATCAGCCAGTCCTGATATTTGCTCATGCGGAAGAAATAATTGCTCTCTTTGCGGTGTTCCGGTTCAGTCTGATGATCAGGACACTTGCCGTCCACGAGTTCCTTTTCCATGTAGAAGCGTTCGCAGCCGACACAGTAAAATCCTTCATACGCGCCGAAATAAATATCACCCGTGTCGTAAACTTTTTGCAGAATATCGCGCACGGTCTGGACGTGATTGGCGTCGGTCGTCCGGATGAAGTAATCGTTGGTGATGGCCAGTTCGGGCCACAGCTGACGGAACTGCGCGCTGATCCCGTCCGCATATTGCTTGGGGCTGATACCGGCCTTTTGCGCGGCTTCGGCGATTTTATCACCATGCTCGTCCGTACCGGTGACAAAAAACGTTTCTCGTCCCGCCATGCGGGCGTACCGAGCCAGGACGTCGGCGACGATGGTGGTATAGGCGTGTCCGATGTGCGGTGAAGCGTTGACGTAATAAATCGGTGTAGTGATATAAAATGGTTTGGACATGATCGTTTGCGGCTCCCTATGAATCCATGCGCTTTTTATTCGGCTCCCGAGTATTTGTTATTTTATGTTTGGCCTGCCGTTGTGGCTCACTTCCCTCCGATTCGGTTTCAGCTTTCGCTTCCCGGGGACATTTTTTGGCTCCGGCATATGCATCATGCTCGAATGAAAGACAGCACATCAGTCTTCCACATAAACCGGATATTTTTTCCGGATTGAGCGACATGCTTTGTTCCTTGGCCATCTTCACAGTGACACGATCAAGATTTTGCAGAATGCCCGCGCAACAGACTGTCCGGCCGCAGACCGCAAGCCCTTTGACAATTCTCGCTTCCTGACGCGCCCCAATCTGCTTGAGTTCGATTCGCGTTTTAAATTTTGCAACCAGGTCTTTGACCAGTTCGCGGAAATCTACACGGCTTTCCGCGGTGAAGTAGAAGATCATTTTGCTTTTATCAAAGAGACACTCCACCGTGATCAATTTCATGGCCAGGCTTTTTTCACGAATTTTTTCTATGCAATATTTTCGGGCTTCCTCTTCGAGCATTTCAAGTTCTTCTCGGACGCGCAAATCATCGGCGGTAACCTTTCGGAGAACCTTTTTCAAATTGGGAGGAAGATGCGAAGGCTCGCATCGACGGACGTCCGTTACGATAACACCCAGAGCGACCCCGTTATCCGTATTGACCAGCACCTGATCATCCTTATGCACGATCAGGTCTGCGGCGTCAAAATTGTAAATTCTGCCTTCTTTTTTAAATTTTACACCGATGATATTGGTAAGCACTTTTAATTCCTATATTTAAATTATTCTTACGTATGAAGCTTAAAGACCATTGCCTCTAATGTCAACGATTTGTTCACATTCATTTCAATCGTTTCGTTCGATTTCTCAACGAGGGCGATATTTTGCAGAATCTGATCGCCCTCTAGCCTTCCGGCCAGGGTGGCGATGGCGGGCAGATCATCTGCATTGATGATCATGGAAGCTTGTGCGGTTTCCTTATAAACCAGCGCATCATGAAAATATGTGTTGAGAATCTTCAGTCCCTGCTTGATTTCCTTTTTATCCTGACCCAGAAAAGATGCAAGGGTCAGCAAGCTCATCGGATCGCGTAGGTCTGCGGCGATGAGAAGACGACGAAGTTCAGAGCGAAAAGTAATCATATCTTCCGAGTTCAGCTCGAGCGCCTGTCCGATCGAACCACCGGAAAGGGAGGCGAGCAATAAGGCTTTAGAGGGTTCCATTTGTTTTTGCTCAATCAAAAAACGTGCGACGGTTTCAGCAGTAAGCGGATTGATGCGCACATGTCGGCAGCGCGAAAGAATGGTTTGCGGCATCCAGTAGGGACGGGCAGTCACCAGTATGAGAATATTATCGACTGACGGTTCTTCCAGTGTTTTTAAAAGGGCATTGGCCGCCTGTTCATTCATTTTATCCGCGTCATCGATAAGAAATATGCGCCTTCGTCCTTCCAGGGGTTTAAAAGTCATCTGCTCCTGAATGTTGCGAATGGCATCAATGCGGATAAATTGCGCTTGCGTTTCCAGTATGTGAATGTCCGGGTGGTTGCCGTGGATCATTTTCCGACAGGATGAACATTCTCCGCAGGCATCATTTTGCAGGACTGCGTTTTCGCAATTTAGTGCTTGGGTGAATGCCAACGCCAGTGTTTTCTTGCCGATGGCCGCAAGTCCACTGAAAATATAGGAGTGTCCAACACGCTGCTGAGCCATCGCTTTTTGCAACATGCCGATTTGCTTTGAATGACCGTAAATATTTGCAAAAGACATAGGGAAACGAAA
>CAZOPH010000041.1:0-3789 GCA_964581635.1 uncultured Smithella sp. | reverse complement strand
TGGCTTTGAATAAACGCCATCACATGCCTGCGGACATCCTGGGCAACTATGTCCACAGTCCGTGAAGCGTCAATCACGCGAAACCGCCCGGGATCCGCCAAACAGAGGCTTTGATAACCTTGTCGCACCCGGTTGTGAAAATCAAGTTTTTCTTTCTCGAAGCGGTCGGCGGACGACGGATCTTTGAGCAGATCATCGCGCCGGCCTGCTCTTTGCAGTCCGGTTTCCACCGGCAAATCAAAAAGCAGCGTTAGATCAGGTTTCAATTGCTGCGAGCAATAGTCGTTAATGGTTTGGATAAAATCGGGATTAAGCCCGCGGCCTGCCGCCTGATAGGCGAATGTCGCGTCGGAAAATCGGTCGCATAATACATATTTCCCGTCTTTTAGCGCCGGCCACACAACTTCTCTCACATGTTGCGCACGCGCCGCGCAAAACAGGAAAAGTTCCGTCTCCGGGCACATAGCCTGATGACCACGGTTGAACAGAATCTCTCCGATTTTACGGCCGATCGGGGTTCCCGACGGTTCCTGCGTCAACAGCACCGGAACGGCTTTCTTGGTCAAATACTCTCCCAGAAGTTTCAATTGCGTGGATTTACCGGAACCTTCGACTCCTTCGAAGGTAATGAATTTATTCATGGGCGGTTCTCCCCAAGTCAAGGGATTAAGGACGTTGACGAGACCTTGTCCTGCTCTTTTTGCTTCGTCTAAAAAGCTTCCATCACGGAAGATGTATCACATGAAAAAAAGCGGGGGGAAAACCCGTCGTTCAGAACGGACATTCCCCCTAACGTTAGGGTATTTCTATAAACTATTACTTTTCTTCTCCGGGAACAATCGCTTCGACCGGACATTGATCGCAGCAAGCGCCGCAGTCCGTACACAACTTGGGATCAATCACGTACTTGTCATCGCCCTCGGATATTGCTTCCACTGGACATTCATCCTGACATGAGCCGCAAGCGATACATTCATCAGTAATTACATATGCCATGTTTTTATAAATCTCCTTTAATCAAAAATTTTTCACGTTTTTCCGACTAAATCGGCGCCTAAATAGAAACGACTTCTTTAACAGAAGGCACTTGCTGTTTAAGAATCTTTTCAATGCCCATTTTCAAGGTCATCTGCGACATCGGGCAGCCGTGGCAAGCACCGGTCAGCTTGACCTTGACCACGCCGTCTGCGGAAACATCAATCAGCTCCACATCACCGCCATCCGCCTGCAGGCCTGGCCGCACCTTGTCTAGCGCTTTCTGTACTTGTTCTTTCATAAAGAATCTCCATTTTTAATGTTGAATTTCCGGTCTATCACTTACGGAATCAATGCGGCATTTCCTTCACCAGATCACTGATGACCGAGCGGGCAACCTTGGACAGTTCCGGCTTGAGCAACATGTAACTTTCCGCCAGATCGTGACCTGCTTTCCACATAATTTTTCCGTTTTCCGCATCGATTAACTTTATACCAATGCTGACCTTAGCCAGCTTTTTATCTTTTTCAACCGTATAATTCCAGTAATCAACAGCGGCCAGCAAAAAACCATCCGTTTTGGTCAACTCACCGATTTTCTTGCTCAAAGCGGGATCAGAATAATTCAGGGTCTGAAGCTTGGACAGGTAGTCCGTCATGGTTTTGCGCAATTCATCATTGGCTTGGATCTGGCGATTCAGACTTGCCGTGTCAGTAATGTCGCTAAACCATTGCTTTTCCATGAGCACACTGGGCACAATCTGTTCAATAGAATTCCGTGCCTCTTCATACGTTCCGACATCCACCGGAAATACGGCAATCCGTTTGGGATGATAATCCTTTGCCGCGGGGTCCAGTTGAGAAAAACGCAATCCGCCACAAGCGATGGTGCTCAAAACGGCAATGACCAGGATAAATCGAGTAAAGAATTTTCCCATCATCAGCCTGACTCCTTTCATTTGCCCTGCATCTGCCGGTCAACTTAGAATGAACCAGCAGAAAACAGCAAAACCGGCAATGATATAGCTTGTTTCCAGCAACCCTTCAATAAGGGCTCCTGAAAGCCCCGACCTTCTATCACAAAGTCGGAAACAAATCCATATATATAATAGGCACAAAACCAGAAAAATACTTAAGGTTGAGCTCCATCCGGCAGGCGTGGATATTAACAAAATAACCAATAATATCGAAACGATAATTTTCAACAGGACTTGTGTTTTTTCCTTACCGATGACGACGGGGATAGTTTCCCGTCCCAGGAGTTTGTCGCTTTGAATGTCCATAATATCCGACATGGCCGATCGGACAAAGACCAAGGTAAATGTAAAAATGAACGCAACCGCCATGCCGGCGTTGAAGCTATGGTTCAGGCTTAAAGCCGGTAAGACGGCTGTTACCATGCCCCACGCCGACGCTATAAAGATGTTTTTTGATCCGGGTATGTCTCTTAACCTCTGAAAACGTCGGCTTCCAGGCAGAATTTTCATATTATACAAGACGCCGGCCAGGGAAATAAAAAATATAAAGAAAAAAGAAAACATGCTGTTTGCCAAAGATAAGCATAAAGCAAGCATCAGTGAAACGACAGCCGCCAGACGATAATATTTTTCGTGCTGCAGATAGGATTTTTCGCGGAAAGAGCCGATTAATCCCGATTGTTTGCTGGTCATCAGCCGGTTTAGAACATGCATGGCGTAAACAAAAAATGAAGCGATGGCAATCGACGAAATCTGGACAGGAATTTTTTGCAGCAGCATCCCCGTCAGTGCAAGGCAACCCGCGCCCAGCGCTGAATAAAAATTCGTTTTCACCATCCATAACCAAAGCTTGAAGACAAAGCCCTTTTGATGCGGATTGCTGCGTGTATCCGCGATCTTGTCCATAACCTGATCGATAATCCAGTTCGGTGTGGACGCGCCGGCGGAAACGCCGATACTTTTATATGGGGTCAGGTCTATATTTTCTATTTCATCGGCAGTTTCGATATGGAAAGTCGGTGTGTTTTGTTTTTGCGCCAGATCAGCCAGACGGCAGGTATTGGCACTGTTTTTCCCCCCTACGACAAATAAGGCATCCATTTCCTTCGCCAGGCTGATAATGTCCTCCTGCCTTTTTTCCGTGGAGGAACAGATCGTATTGAAAACGACAACCTGCGGGTTTTTCTCTTGAATCTTTTGAACAATATGACGGTAATGATCCGTATCCTGGGTGGTTTGGGCCACAATACAGATCTTCTCCATAGCGGGTAATTTTTCTGCATCCTCGAGGGTCGAGACAATAATTCCCCGGTCTTCAGTATAGCCCCAAAGACCGTCCACTTCCGGGTGTTCGCAGTCTCCGACGATAATGACCGTGTAGCCCAGTGCTGTATGCTTCTTGATAATGGCCTGCACATAAGCGACCTTCGGACAGGTGGCGTCAATGATTTTGACGCCGCTTTCCTTGATTTTTTTCCTCTCGTCAGGTGGGATGCCGTGCGCCCGGATGACCAGAAGGGCATTTTCGCGGTCACTGATTTCATTAATGCTTTTGATGGCCGTAATGCCGCGATTTTTCAGCAGCTTAATAGTTTGTGGATTGTGGATCAGAGGACCGTAGGTGTAGATTCGCCTTCCCGTTTCATGTTGGGAAACATCCAGAACCGTATCCACCGCCCGGCGCACACCCATGCAAAACCCGGCTGTTTTGGCCAGTTTGATTTCCATTTAGTTCGTCTTTTGCACTAATATAAAAAATTCTTTGTTACCTGCCGGTCCTAAAAGAGAAGAAGCACAGGTCCCTTCCACATCCAAACCCTTCGCTTGACAAAATAAG
>CAZOPH010000040.1:0-14910 GCA_964581635.1 uncultured Smithella sp. | reverse complement strand
GTGCTCCGTCCATGAAACCCGTATCGCAAATATCTGCGATTCTTCCGTCAATAATTACACTCGTATCCAGCAAACGTTGGTCAATCGAATTCTTATTTTCGGCAGCGCTAAAAGTGAACTCCTCAGCTTTTTTAGAACCGAGAACAAGCCCCAGGTAGCCTAAGATACCCGTCAGAAGTAGATATATCCAAGGAACCACTTGCTGATTCTGCGTGATCCTGATGACCATATTCAAGCCAAAACCAAGCATTAAAGCAATCAGCAATCCGACAACCATGCCAATGACACCGCCTGCTATCACTCTCAGAGATTGTTTGCGGATATCCTGTTCAACCCGGATGACCAGCAGCGCAACAACTAAACCTATAATAAAGCCGATAATTGCCTGTAAATAAGCATATGAACTTGTGGCTGTCATGTAATAGGCGATAAAATAACCGCTAATAGAACAGGCTAAAACTAATAATGCTCTTATGATCAACTGCTTCACCTCCTTTCTTCAAAATGATTAAAATAATATGATATTCATATATTAATATAAGCAGGCTACTAAATTGCTTCTTAAATAATATGGAGGTCTAATTTTCCCCTTGATCACATAAAACTGATCCATCATGATTCATTTTTCAAAGAGCACAAAATAATTGACCAAATTATAGGCTGCTATTGTACTGTGAAAATCATTTGCAAATCGTGTTCTACTTTTGCTTCCTGCGCGTTGGTGGCTACGGATATTTCTTTAACCAGTAAATTTTTAGCTGTGTCCATCATTTTCCGCTCTCCAAAGGAGAGGTTTTTGTCACTTTTCAAAATGAACAAATCCCTTAAAACACTGGCAATTTCAAAAACCGATCCGGTTTTGATCTTCTCCAGATACTCCCGATAGCGTTTATTCCAGGTTTGCTTGTCGATAGTCACCTCTTTATTGCGCAGAATCTCATATACCCTGGGTATTTCCTTCTCCATGATAACTTCGCGCAGCCCCACTGCTTTGGCCGAAGTTGTCGGGATCATGATCTTCATGCCATTACCCATAATTTTCATGACGTAAAAAGGCTGTTTCTTCCCCATAACCTCTCTATTTTCAATAGCTTCAATGACACCGACCCCTTGTGCCGGATATACCGCCAAATCCCCTACTTTAAACATCTTATATTCCCCTACCTTTCCATAATTAACGTGTTATAATAACATCTCTCCTGTATTTAGTCAATGATTAATGCAATTTACTGAAATGTTTGATAAATGTTATTTACCGGGTAACCAGACTGGCATTTATGGCAGGTACAACAGCGGATCCTGGGGCCTATTCTTATGACGGACTTCAAAGTTTATATAAGCATCACCTTTCTCATCATTTTCTCCGACCAGAGCAATGACTTGGCCTCTTCTTACAATTTGGTCCTGTTTGACGTATCTTTCCTTGAGATGTGTATATACCGTCGCAAAATTATTGGAATGACGGATGATGATTGTCTCTCCCAATTTTAAACTGGCTGAAAAAATGACCGTTCCCTTAGCCGCCGCTTTAACCTTTGTCCCAGCAGGGCAAACAATTTTAATCCAACTATTGTTGTGGAATGGTTTATTCGGCTGAACCCCAAAACGAGTTTGCACTTTTCCTCTAACAGGCCACAATAAATGATCTTTTTCTTGCTTTACGTCATCTTTCTTTTCAGTTCTCGGTGGTTTTTCTTCAAGTCTCGACCCGGTTTTTTCAGCTATAGGCTGAGAAGATGCACCTTCCGGACTAACACCTAATGGTTTGGAAAAGACGGGTTTATCAAGGGCCGTTTTCTCTTCCAACCGCTTCGCATCAACAGGCTCGGAAGGCGTTGGCCGATCAGGAAGTTTCTGATCTCTTGATTCAACATTGCGCTTGGCATCTGAGTCAACCTTTCTCTTGGGAACCATGACATCATCGATCACTTGGTCCGCATCGGGAATAAAGATGACGGAACCTTCTCTAATACTCGAAACATCGCTGATATTATTAATTGCCGTTAAATCCGATAAACCGATCGAATAAGCGCGCGCAATACTGTAAACCGTTTCACCATTTTTGACGATATGATAAATACCTTTTGCAGGACTTTTTTGAATTGGCGTAGCGGCGCAGGATGCCATCAAGAGCAAAGTAAGGAGCGTCAGGAGGAAAGACATCCAAAAATGACGGACAGTAACACTGGTAAACTGATTCATTCTTTCCATCCACTCTCCCCTATCAGACTGACAAAGCGACAACCGCCCAGATCCTCTTTTGCTATCTCAGCCGGGTTTTCCACAGAGCGGGTTAATTTATACAATATCTGCTCCTCACGACTGCCAATCGGAACAACCAGTTTACCGCCTGGGGCAAGCTGCTCGACCAGATATTGCGGAATCTGCGGAGCCGCAGCAGTCGTAATAATCGCATCAAAAGGTGCTTCCTCTTTCCAGCCATAGGAGCCGTCACCAACACGAATAGCAACATTATAACAGTTGAGTTTGTCCAAAATCTTTCGCGCACGGGTAGCGAGTGCAGCCACACGTTCAATAGAAAAAACCCGATCAGCGAGCTTTGCTAAAATCGCTGTCTGATAACCCGATCCTGTGCCGATTTCCAAGACACGCTCCCGGCCCTTTAAATCAAGAGCCTGCGTCATTAGCGCGACGATATAGGGCTGAGAGATGGTTTGTTTTTCTCCAATGGGCAGTGGATTGTCGTTATAAGCCTGGTCAATCAAACCTTCATCTACGAAAAGATGCCGCGGAATAGTTTCCATCACTTTCAATAATCGGGGATCACTGATTGAACGGGCTCGAATCTGGGTCTCCACCATCCGTGTGCGTTGTTTTCTGTACCTGTCCATCAAATAGCCTGTATTTTTTTCTTTTTCGGTGGGATCTGGTAGAGTTTCTGAACCGTTTCATGTCTTCTGAGCCCCAGGGCTTCGCGAGTCACAATTAAATAATAATATTGGATCTCAGCCTTTTGACATGCCGTATTGAATTGATCAATGTTCACATTAATTTCTTCAAAAATCGATTGCTGATCATGCAAGTCTTCCCCACCGGGTCCCTTTTTCATTCGAGATCGAAAGTACTGGATCTTTTCTTCAATCTGTCGATCAATCTTCACCAACTTCTCCAGCGCATCTTCAACGGCAAAACCGGCCCGACTCAAGACAGCAGCCCGTTCCCGCAATAGTTCTTCACACAAGCTGTCTTGTTGATTCTGTTTTCTCACAGATACCGTCATAATAAAATTCTTTCACTCAATGCTTTTGGGGCATCTATCATTTAGGCGCTTAATTTTCAAGTTAAAAGGGCTTTTCGGATGCAGGACAAGAATATTTTCACTTTACAGTTTGGTCTTATTTCGTTAGATAATCCCCTCAAGAATAACATCTCAAATGGATAAATTAGTATCTTTATGTGCCCTGAAATCAAGTTCCCGATGTCTCAAGCAGTCCGCAACGCCTATGCTGAAGGACAAGAAGACGAAACCCTCCTTCCACTGGTTTTGGTCAACCATCAAAATGAACCCCTCGGAAGAATCAACCCGGGCGATTCGGTTATTTTCTATAATATTCGCGGCGAACGCGAAATTGAATTGACACGCAGTTTCACGGAAAAAACTTTCCATGAATTCCCCGTCCATCAAACCCTTAACGTAAACTTTGCGACCATGATTGAATATCAAAAAGGATTAAACGTTGAGGTCGCTTTTCCACCTCAGGGCGTTCTTTGCGATACATTAAGCGATATCATCGCTGCGCATGGTCTAGTCCAAGCTAAAATAACGGAAGCGGAAAAAGCCGTTCACGTCAGCTTTTTTTTCAACGGTAGGAAAAGTGATCTGCTGCCTAACGAAGAAAGAATCGTCATTCCGACACGTAAAGACGTTAGGTTGTTTGATGAAGCCCCGGAAATGTCCATTGAAGAAATAACCCACGCGACCCTCGCCAAAATAAAAGATCCTTCCTGCAACTTTATTGTCGTAAATTTTCCGAATGTGGATGTTGTTGGTCATGTTGAAAATGAACCGGCCGTGATCCGCGCAATTCAGGCGGTGGACCAGCATGCTGGAATCCTGATTGATGAAGCACTCAAAGAAAAACTGACCGTCGTCGTCACAGCCGACCATGGTACGGTAGAAAAATGGCTTTATCCGGACGGAGGTGTGGATACCGGACACACGGACAGCCCCGTGCCGTTTATCCTGCTGCACCCGAATACAAAATTAACCCTGAGACCGAAAGGAGCACTGACGGACATTGCTCCGACCATTCTGGATATGATCGGTTTGCCCACACCAACTTCGATGACCGGTGATTCTCTCATTGAACAAAACAGAAATTCCTTCGCTCCAGTTCAACGATTATTGCTGGTGATACTGGACGGTTGGGGACTCTGCGAAAACTCAAAAGGCAATCTGATCGCCTGCGCTGAAACACCGGTGATGGATGGGCTTCTGAAGAACTACCCCTCATCGCGCCTTGCCGCATCAGGTGTGGCCGTGGGACTGCCGCCACAAACCGTCGGCAATTCGGAAGCGGGGCATCTGCACATGGGCGCGGGGCGACGGATTTATTCCGACCGCCTTAACATTGATCAGTCCATCGCCAGTCGTGATTTCTATAGAAACCAGGTCTTCACCGACATCATGAACCTCACTAAACACAACGGCTCGGCCCTTCACATTATGGGCATTGTCTCTTTTTTCAGTTCTCATGGTTCCATTGAACATCTTTTCGCCTTAATGCGCATGGCCAAGCAACAAGGAGTTCCCCGTCTCTTTATTCATGGAATGCTGGGCAGACGCGGCGAACAGGCGGAAAGCGGTGCCCGCTATATTCAACAGGTAGAGGAAAAATGTCTGTCGTTGCAACTGGGACAGGTGGTATCCGTCATTGGCCGCTACTGGTCCATGGATCGTGAGGACAACTGGGACCGGATTGAAAAAACCTATCGTATGCTGGTTTACGGAGAAGGAAACACTATCTCCACGGAGTAAGGAAAAATGCAGGCTACTTTTAATCAAACACTCATCGAGCTTGTCCTTGGGGACATCACCCAAGAAAACACGGATGCCATCGTCAACGCCGCTAACAGCCGTCTGGCTGGTGGCGCAGGAGTAGATGGCGCCATTCATCGTGCCGGCGGGCCCGCCATTATGGCTGAATGCCGTCAAATCGGAGCCTGCCCGACAGGTCAGGCGGTCATCACGACGGGTGGCAACCTTAAGGCTCGATATGTCATCCATACGGTCGGGCCGATTTACCGCGGCGGCACGCATAACGAGACCCATCTGCTTGAGTCTGCCTATAAAAACAGCCTGCAGCTGGCCGGTAAGAAAGGCTTACAGAGCATCTCCTTTCCGGCTATAAGCTGCGGCATTTATGGTTATCCCATCTCTGAAGCAGCGCACTTGGCGCTGAAATCCTGCGTCGAATTTGTGCGGGAAAATATAGAGATTCAAATCATTCGTCACGTTTTATTTGATCAACGAACATTTGACATTTTTGCACAGGAATTTAAAAAATTAACATAATCAAAGATATGCTGCCTTCATGGAAGCAAAGCCGACCTTGGTAAAGCTTGAACAAAAAATCACCGGACTAACTGAAAAAGTGCAACGTATAGGGTGATGTCAAACATGCGCGGTGGCTAATTTACAATGAAATTAAAAAAAGATTAGCCAACGCGCTAAAGTCTTACTACTCAGGGATTACAGCCTGAATGATTAAACAAATACTGATATTTGATTCACCTTGAATATCCAATCAAATTGTGCCACAGCAAAGCCATGAGAAAAAAATATTCACAGACACGCTTACAACCCATTGGTGATATCCTGTTGTCCGCTTTTAAAAAAAGAGGCATGGCCACCAAACTGGAAGAAAACGCCCTGTTCAAACTCTGGCCGGAAGCGGTCGGCGCACAAATTGCTTTGCAGACGCAACCCGAGAGCTGGCATGCAGGAACTCTTTTTGTAAAAACAACTTCTTCCGTCTGGGTACAGCAATTGCATTTCATGAAAAATGACATCAGGCAAAAAATGAACCAGCTTGCCGGAAAGACAGCGATCAAAGAAATTCATTTTACGGTCGGATACAAGCCTGCTCACAAAAATAACAGGTACAATGCCGCAGACTCTAAAAAGATCGTTCTCAAGGAAAGGGATAAAAAGATGATCGCCGAATGCACCGAAGCAATGGCGGATCGCGAACTAGCCGAAATAGTGAAGCGGGTCATGAAATCGGAAATCAGCCGCCGCCGGAGTCTTGAGGAGAAGCCAGACCGGTAAAAATATTTTTCATATCCTTTGTATATTTCTTATGCTGTTCATAAATAAAAAGCGGCGGTTCCATTTTCAGTTCTTCGCGTGAACCACTTCGTCCCTCAACCAGAACAAATTCCGCAGTGGATGCGGCATCAGAAAACACCAGCTTCATTCTTTTGGGTTCAATATCTTTTTTGCGAAACAAGCTGATCAACTCAACCATGCGGGCAGCCGGATAAATGCTGAATAACCGTCCTTTCGGTTTAAGCAGATATTGTGACGCCGAAAGAAATTCTGAAAGCGATCCTTTGATCTCGTGACGCGCCACAGCTTTCTCCAGAAGAGGATTCATCCGACCGGAATCAAGCTTGCGATAAGGTGGATTAAAAACGATATTATCAAATGAGTGAGGTTGGTAGATTTTTTTAACTTCCCGCGCATCCCCCGTATCAATGATCACGCGGTGGCTTAGACCATTTTGCTCAACATTTTTTTTCGCCAAGTCCGCCAGAGCATGTTGAATTTCCAGCCCGTGCCAGCGCGATTGCACATAAAGATTGGCTAAAACAAGCGCGATGATACCATTGCCGCAACCCAGATCCAGATTAACAGTTCTAGATTTTAAATTCACGAAGTGAGCCAGAATAATCGAATCCAGGTTAAAACGGTAGCCGCTCTTGCTCTGATGGATCTTCAGACTCCCCTCCAGAATTTCATCAATGGTTTCTTCACCCATCATTTCATGATCCTTTTTTACAGCGATGATCTGGTGGATTCTAATCCATTATTGATGTCTCTGTCATATGACTACGAACCTATCATTCCCGCATTGGTGAGGCTATAAAAGCCGGCTATAATTGTCTTCTTATGGAATCATCAAACGTAATAAATTGCTGTCTCATGTCATTTGAGAATCAGAAAATACAGTTCTCCGTTTTCTTTCAGGCTGCCGGCGGTAGCCTGCGCTTTGGAACCAAACCCGCAGAACAAATCGACACGCCCCGGACCTTTGATGGCTGATCCCTTATCCTGATTCAAAACGAAGCGCGAAAAATCGACGCGCTTGACGACCTTATAATCTTCATCCAAAATAGGTTTGCGAAGGCGGATAAAAGACAGCGCCCCTTGCGGAAAATAGTCCGGATCCGTTGCAATCGAACGGTCCGGCGTCACCGACTGCCCCAGGGAACCAACCGGTTCCCTGTCAACAAAACGGAAAAAAATGTAGCGTTCATTGTAGCTGAGAATCTCAAAGATCTCTTTTTCGCTTTTACTTTTGAGCCACATCTTGAAGCCGCAGTAGGATGCATCGCTTCTGTCAATTTTATTTTGGTCCAGCATGTTCAGGGTCACAGAACGGAAAGGCCAGCCGTTGTTCTGGGCGTAACTGACCGTTAGGATTTTCCCGTCTTCCAGTTTAATTTTCCCTGATCCCTGGACATGCAGGGAACTCAGTTCCACAGGATCGGATACCCAAATCAGCTCTAATCCCCTGCCTTTCAAAACGCCATCGATATCAATTTCGTGTCGCGTGTAATAGGGAACGATCCGTCCGTTTTCGTTCCGGCCGATCTTTGTTTCATGAGCCGACACTTTTTCCGTGACGATATCCGGAGGGGATTTATACAGAGGGTATTTATACTTGTCCGTCTGTGTCAGAGACCCTTCCAACAGCGGTTCATAATAGCCAGTAAACACGATAGAACCGTCGCTATTAGCTCCCAACGCGCGCAACACGAGAAAATCCTCTGCGATCTGTTTTTTTAACTGTTCAACGCTAATGTTGGATTGAAGAATTCCTCTGAAAGCGATTAGCGTTTCTTTCATTTGGCTTGCACCAACCAGACGATCCCCAATCCGGAACATCTGATTGCGTCCTGCGCCGTTATAGTAGGCAAGGCTTCTATCGATGGCAAGCACCAGTGACGCAATATCCAGATCATCATTAAAATCCAAGCCCGATGCATCGATCTGCGTCAGCGCACGCTCAGGTGGCAATACTCCGTCCTTATACGTTACTTTCCGAACACAACCGGCTAAAGCAACAACAACTATCAACAGCAGGAGAAAAAGGTTTTGCGGATGTTTCATAGTTCGATAATCATGGCAATTTCATCACAGTAGTCGGGATATTTGGGACAGCGGAAACAGTCCGACCAGATTTTCTCCGGTAAAATGGAGCGGTCCACTTCTTTGAAGCCGAGTTTGGCAAAAAATTCCTTTTTGTACGTCAGTGAAAATATTCGAAACAGCTCCAGGGTAATGGCCTCGGAAATACAGAATTCGACCAGTTTTCGGCCAATGCCTTTTTTTCGGCAGACATCGTCTACATAAAGAGAACGGATTTCAGCCAGGTTTTCCCAGATAATATTCATCGCGCAGATTCCCACAATATTCTGTTCATCTTCGTCGAAATAAACAATAAAATCCCGAACGGAATTATAGATATCCATCAAGGAACGCGGCAGCATTTCACCTTTTCCCGCCGACTGATTAATTAAGCGGTGGATGGTTTTGACGTCACCGATGCGCGCTTTTCTTAGCATGCTTGCTCCTTCCTATATTCACCGTAGCACGTGCCGCCCCGGCAGCGGCAAGCATCTCGCGGGCGTGGTCTCTGGCGGTTTCAGACACATCTACACCACCCAGCATCCGGCTAATCTCTTCTATTTTCTGCTCATCAACGATCTTTTCCACCAAGGTGGAGGTTCGGCCGTCAACCACTTGTTTGCTTACCCGCAAGTGTGGACCGCCGAAGCTGGCAATCTGCGGTAAATGCGTAATACAAATAACCTGATGATGTGCCGACACTTCTTTTAATTTGCGTCCGACAATTTCCGCCGTGGCGCCTCCAATGCCGCTGTCCACTTCATCAAATACAACCGTGGCGACAGATCCGGTCTGCGATAAAACATTCTTCAGTGCCAGCACAACACGCGACAACTCACCACCGGAGGCAATTTTGTTCAAGGCTTTGGGTTCTTCACCGGCGTTGGCTGCCAGATAAAATTCTATTTCATCGCCGCCTTTTGGACCATAATCATTATCCGTTTCAGAACAGCGTCTCAGGAAACGAGCAAAGAAGTATGCGTGCGGCATATTCAAATCGTGTATGGCTGCATCGACTGCTTCTTTCAACAAAATAGCCGAGCGTTGCCGCAAACCTGAAAGCGCCAACGCTTTTTCGCGCAGATCGCCTAGGATCCTGTCTTTTTCTTGTATGAGATTCGCAAGCTCCTCTGCCACATTGGAAACGTGGCGCAACTCGTCTTCCATGTCCTTTTTTTTAGCCAATACAGCTTCCATCGAGCCGCCGTATTTCCGTTTGAGCCGGTTGATCGCATCGAGGCGTTCATCAATCATCGCGAGCCGTTCAGGATTAAAAACAAGCGTCCTGCCGTAATCACGCAATGTGAGCGCTGCTTCCTGCAAGATAATAAAACTGCCTTCCAACTCGGAAAGGGAGAGATGCAAGCTCGGATCGATCTTCTGTATTTCCTTGATCTGTGAAAGAACCTCTTTAAGCTGATCACTGACGCAACAGTTCTCTGCATAAAGCAACGCGTAGGCCCGATTAGCATAATCCGTAAGCTTCTGGGCGTTGACCAGCACTTTCTTTTCATCAACCAGCGCAGCGTCTTCTCCCAAGCGAGGATTAAGGTCTGCTATTTCTTTGAGCTGAAACTGGATCAGATCGATTTTATCCGAACGCTGACGGCGCATGTTTTCCAGCTTTTCCATACGGTCTAGAATTTGCTGATATTGAAAATAGACGGCTTCAAAAGCCTTACGCGCCGAGAGGCATCCGCCGAATTCATCAAGAATATCAATATGGTTTTCAGCAAGAAGAATCATCTGATGTTCATGCTGTCCGCAAATATTAATCAGCGATTCGCTGATGTGTGCCAGATTGTTCAGCGTGGCCATCTGCCCGTTGATTTGCGCCCTGTTTTTACCGGTGCGCGAAATCACCCGGCGGATGACCAGTTGCTCCCCGGCTGGAAATCCCATCTCGGAGAGTTTTTCCTGAAGGGATGTATCGCTTTGAATGTCAAAGAGCGCTTCCACCGTGGCGGTATCCGCGTGCGTCCGAATCATCTCCGCCGTTGCCCGATCCCCAAGAAGCAAACTAACCGCACCGATCAGAATCGATTTTCCCGCTCCGGTTTCTCCCGAAATGATGTTCAGACCTTCATCAAAGGAAACATGAAGTTCGTCAATGATGGCAAAGTTTGTAATGCTCAGTTCATTAAGCATTTTTTCTTTTTCCAGCCCCTGAAGGCAGACTGCCCCATCCCAGCTTGGAGCGCAATATCTCTCCGTAACTTCGGTGCGGCGAAAGAACCAGACTGGTCATATGCTTCGATTTTCTTACGGTCATAACATCGCCTGAACTGATCCGGTAGGATTCCTGACCATCAAGCGTTACCGTCGCACCACTCTCTTTTGACCACAACGTAATCTGCACATCCGAATTTTCGGGGAAAATAATCGGTCGGTTCGTCAGCGTGTGTGGGCAGATCGGATTGATAATGATCAAATCCCTGCCTGGAAAAACAATCGGACCGCCGGCTGAAAGCGAATAGGCCGTTGAGCCTGTGGGTGTGGAAATGATTAAACCGTCCGACTTATAAGTTGTCAAATATTGATGGTTGATGGATGTTTCCAGTTCCACAATGCGCGAGAGATTGCCGCGGTTAATCACCACGTCATTTAAAACAATACCTGAAGCGATGATTTTGTTGCCCCGACGGATTTTCACATCCAGCATCATTCTTTTTTCCGTCAGAAAATCGCCTTTGAGAATCAATTCGAGGGCCGCATAGGTTTCGTTTAGATTGACTTCCGTCAGATAGCCAAACGTCCCCATGTTGATGCCGACAATAGGCACATGGTGTTGGGCGACATAACGGGCTGTGCGCAGCATTGTGCCGTCTCCACCAAGGACAGCCATCAGATTCACTTTAGAAGCCAAATCTTCGATTTTGAATCCCCCGCTTTTACCGATTGCGGCAGCAATATTCGCTTCCAGCGAAACTTTAATGCCCCTGTCTTCCAGCCATTTTTTCAATGCGCCTGCAAATCCGGCGATATTTTCTTTTTCGATGTTGGCAATAATGCCGACTTTCTTAATTTTCATGATGATTAGCTCCAAGAAGACGACGTTTCGTAACATAAAAAAAAGGTGCTGTCTATTGATAAATGTTTTCCGAGTATGGATGAAAACTCTTTGATTTATCAAGGTATTTTCAAAACATAAATCCTTGACAGGAGCACTTCCGATAAGGTACGGTGCGCGCCTGTGAGGTGACAAATATGGGTTTGATCAAGGGCAATTTTTCTTTTATGCAGTTTTCAGTGGAAGGCCAACTGCCGCCGCAAGCCTTTACTACTTTTATCAATAACCGGATCAAAGGGAACTCCTTTCGGGAGGCTCGCAATTCTACGGAAGAAAAGCGCACGGGCTGGGTTTCACTTACAGATATTCTGGATGCCGACTTTGAAAAAGCTAATTACGCGCTGGGTGATTATCTGATTTTTTCATTGCGGATAGACCGCAAGCTGATATCTCCCAAACTAATGAAAATTCGCTTAATGGAGGAACAAAGGCGGTTTTTGGCAGAACACGGACAAATCCGTATCGGAAAAGTCATGAACGAAGGCCTCAAAGACAAGATTAAACTGGAGCTTATGGCCAAAAGCGATCCCGTGCCTTCTTTCTACGATGTCTTATGGGCCGTGGGACAAAATAAAGTTTATTTCTCATCTCTGTACGACAAGATCGCTGATGATTTTGTCGATTTATTTAAGAAAACATTTTCGCTTGGCCTGAAGCGCATCCTGCCGCAAGAATATCCGCTGGCATTAAAAAATAAAACGAAAGGCGATGTGGCCAACGAGGGTATTTCGTTAATCGGACGTGAGTTTCTCACCTGGCTGTGGTTCAAATCCGAAGAAAGAAACGGCCGCATTGCTTTGTCCAAAAGCGAAGAGGTGGAATTGCATCTGCTCAAACGGATCGCGCTGGAAGCGGGTGAGGGAGAATACTCCCAGGGTGTTGTTTGTTCGGGTCTGCATGCCGAACTTAGAGAAGGCAAGGAAGCCATTCGCCAGGGAAAGAGAGTGAAAGAAGCAGGCATCAAGCTCCACCACAATCAAAACGAATGGGAGTTTAATTTTAAGGCCGATACCTTCTATTTTCAGTCGCTGAAAATGCCGGTCGTGGACTGTCAGGAAACCATCGAAGACCCCTCCGCAAGTCTTTTAGAGCGCATTTATCTGATTGAAGACGCTGTCAAGACTATCGATAAAATCTATGAATCTTTTCTCGCGATTCGTTTTTCAACGGAGTGGGCAAAAAACGAAAAACAGCGGATGTCAAAATGGCTGAAGAAGGAACAAGACTAAAAGCCGTGCGCCCCCCCTGTAATGAATTAGTCCCTGTCTTTATCGACCCATCGAACCATAAATGACTTTACAAATTGGATTAAATCATTAAAATACTCGCTAGATACAAGCTGTAAACCAAAAAAATGCCATACCCGGGAGGTGAAATGCGATGGAACAAAATCAGATAGCCAGACAAATGATGGAATTTAACAAAACAGCATTTGACAACAGTTTCAACGCGATGTCGGCACTGCAGGATCAAACCGAGAAGCTGATAATGAGTTTTCTGGATAAAGCCCCCTGGATTCCAGCAGAGGGGAAAAAGGCAATGAACGACTGGATCAACAGCTACAAGAAAGGCCGCG
The DNA here is from genome assembly GCA_964581635.1 of uncultured Smithella sp. Classification (GTDB taxonomy): domain Bacteria; phylum Desulfobacterota; class Syntrophia; order Syntrophales; family Smithellaceae; genus UBA8904. Next base: position 1,887 of record CAZOPH010000040.1, on the reverse strand, counting down.
ATGACTTTAAAGTAGCCACCGATGAGAGTTATCAGAAAGTTGCCGAATATTTCGTCGGTACAGAAAAGCTAAAGGCGAAAAAAACAGGGAAAAATAAGAAAATTTAACGATTTCATCAAGGAGGTTGCCATGGACCCCAAACAAATCGCCAAACAGATGATTTTTTTTAATAAAACAGCCTTTGACAACAATTTTCGCGCTATGCAGGCGCTACAGGAACAAACTGAAAGGCTGGTTAATAAATTCTGGGATAAATCGCCGATGTTTCCTGAAGAAGGGAAAAAGGTGATTTCCGATTGGATGACAGCCTATAAAAAAGGCTGCGAAGACTTCAAAAGTGTCGTGGATGATAACTTCAAAAAAGTCGAAGATTTTTTTGAAGAAACGAAATAGCCTTGATTTGTAGCCCACGCGAGGTATCTGACTTTTTTAAACAAGACCGGCTTAAAGATGATTTGCGCTTAACGTTCTAGATACGGCTGAAGCGTGTTTTCCACGATTGGCCTTTATTGTTCAAAATCATTACTGTTCTTGATCGACGACAGACTGTTTAAATAAACCCATAGAAATCGACGGGCTGCCGCTAAAAACAAATCTGTCGATCATGGAGGAATTCATGCTCTATTCAAGCATCATTGAAAGGATGACTCGCACTGATTTTTATCCTCACCATCCCGAAACAGTGGAATTGGTGCAAACCCATATTTCCTATGTATTCATTGCCGGGAATTATGTGTATAAAGTTAAAAAACCGGTAAATTTTGGTTTTCTTGATTTCACCACGCTTGAAAAAAGAAAATTCTATTGCAAAGAAGAACTGCGCCTGAATAAACGCCTTGCCCCCAGCATCTATCTTGATGTTGTACCGATTATTCGGGATAATCTGGGGAACCTTTCTTCCCGAGGTGATGGAGAAATCATCGAATACGCTGTCCGCATGAAAAAGCTGCCCCTGGACAAGATGCTTAAAACCTTACTGGCCCAGGGTCAGGCGGATGCTAAAATCATGGATGCTGTGGCCGAAAAAATCGTCCAGTTTCATGCGGCGGCGCAGACCGGAGGTTCCATTAACGAGATGGGCTCCATCAAGACCATCCGCCGCAACTCCGAAGAAAACTTTGCGCAAACCGAAAAGTATATCGATGTCACTATTCCTGCCTATCAACACCAGTTCATCAAAGATTATGTGGAAAGCTTTCTTTCCATAAATAAACAGCTTCTGGAAAAAAGAGTTGTGGAACATAAAATACGGGACTGCCACGGTGACCTGCATCTGGAACATATCTGCATTGATGATGAAATTATTATTTTTGACTGCATTGAGTTCAATGAACGCTTCCGATTCAGCGATGTGGCCGCCGAGGTAGCTTTCCTGACGATGGACCTCGATTATAACGGTTATTTCCGCCAGGCTGAAGACTTTACACGTTCGTATCTGAAATATTCCGGCGATACGGATATGAAAGCTCTTTTAAATTTTTATCGTTGCTACTATGCTTATGTTCGCGGGAAAGTCATCAGTTTCCGTCTGGATCAACAAGAGATAGCGACAGCCGAGCGAACTGAAATAAAGAAGACCTCGTCCAAATACTTTGATCTAGCCTATACGTATGCGGCGCACCTCGAAAAACCGGCTTTGATTCTTACTGCGGGACTGATCGGCTCCGGCAAAAGTTACCAGGCGCGGAATCTGGCGGGGCGGCTCGGCGCGGATGTGATTCGCACGGATATCCTGCGCAAAGAACTGCTAAGGATCTCACCCGCCGAAAAGCACTATGAATCGTTCGGTCGCGGTATTTACACTCACGATATTTCCCAAAAAACCTATGAAAAAGCCGTCGAGCTGGCTGCCGAAAGAATGCAGCAGGGTAAGCCCGTTATAATCGA
>CAZOPH010000039.1:0-14983 GCA_964581635.1 uncultured Smithella sp. | reverse complement strand
AGTTTTCTTTTGCGGGTGATGTCACCGCCGTAGCATTTGGCCGTAACGTCTTTGCGGAAGGCACTAATCGTGCTGCGGGCAATGATTTCTCCGCCAATAGCGCCCTGAATGGCGATCTTATACATTTGGCGTGGAATTTCATCCTTGAGACGGTCGCAGGCCAAAAGGGCACGGGCGCGGGCGCGGTCACGATGAACAATCTGTGAAAGCGCATCAACCTTCTCGCTGTTCACTAGAATATCCATCAGAACCAGATTGCTTTCCCGGTAATCAATAATATCGTAATCAAAAGAGCCGTAGCCCTGTGTGACGGATTTGAAGCGGTCATAGAAATCAAAAATAACTTCGGCCAACGGCATTTCATAGGATAACTCGACACGTCCGGGGCCGGTGTAAGTCATATTAGAATTCACACCGCGTTTTTCCATACACAGTTTCATGACCGAACCCAGATAACGTTCCGGAAGCATCATTGCTGCGCGGATGTAAGGTTCTTCACCTTTGGCGATTTCCGCCGGATCGGGATAGTGTGTGGGGTTATCCACGTAAATCGCTTTGCCATCCTTAAGCGTAAAGCGGTAACGTACACTGGGCACTGAAAGAATGATTGAAAGGTCGAATTCTCTTTCCAATCTTTCCTGTACGATATCCAAATGAAGCAGACCTAAAAAGCCGCAACGGAAACCTTGACCGAGAGCGGCGGATGAATCTTTTTCATAAATAAATGATGCGTCGTTGAGTTTATACTTTTCCAGCGAATCGGCCAGGTCCTGGTAATCATCGGACGCGATGGGATAAATCGATGCAAAGACGACCGGCTTGACTTCTTTAAAGCCAGGCAGGGGCTGGCTGCAAGGTTTATCCTGCAGAGTAATTGTGTCGCCTGTGCGCACATCAGCAACAGTTTTGACACCGGCGATGATATAGCCCACATTGCCTGCGGAAAGTTTTTCACGTTTGGTGCGTGTTAAAAGAAAATGGCCTACTTCTTCAACTTTATACGTGGTACCGTTGTACATAAATTTGATAATGTCGCCTGCTTTAACGCTTCCTTCAAAAACGCGGCAGTGAATGATCGTACCCCGGAAGGAGTCATACTTGGCGTCGAAAATCAAAGCGGCCAGGGGATTGGCGGCATCACCGATTGGCGGTGGAATGCGTTCAACAATTGCTTCTAATATTTCTTCAATGCCGATGCCTTCCTTGGCGGAACATTTGATATGTTCATCCGGATCGAGTCCCAATTCCGAATCAATTTCTTCGAGAACACGGTCAATATCAGCGGACGGCAGATCAATTTTATTGATAATCGGAATGATCGCAAGATTGTGTTCCATCGCAAGATACAGATTGGCTAAGGTTTGCGCCTGTACGCCCTGGGCGGCATCAATCAGCAGTAGAACGCCTTCGCAAGAGGCTAGTGACCGGGAGACTTCATAAGAAAAGTCAACATGTCCCGGCGTGTCGATCAGATTCAGAATGTATTCTTTCCCGTCATTGGCACGATAAGGAAGGGATATGGCGTTGCTTTTGATGGTAATGCCGCGTTCCCGTTCGATATCCATATTGTCCAGCATCTGATCTTGAAAATTTCTTTCATTACAGACACCGGTAAATTGGATCAGCCGGTCGGCCAGTGTGGACTTACCGTGATCGATATGGGCAATGATGCTGAAGTTTCTTATATTCTCCATAACCGCTGTGAAAAAAAGCCCTCCAAGGATTCTGGAGGGCTTATATCCTAAAATTTTTCCAGGCGCAATTAACCCAGTTTTTTCATCAGTTCTTCAGATACTTCCTTCACACCGGCACGGCCGTCCACCGCAATGACTTTGGTTCTTTCCTTGAAGTAATTCACTGCTGCGAGTGTACCAGCCTTGGTGTCATAGTAGATTCCATGACGTTTGTCGATGGCGGCTGCATCCTGATCATCGGCGCGCGTGGACAGATCTTCACAGCCGCACACGCGACAAACCGTCTTGCCGTCATGCGCATGAGGGGCGATGGCGTCGATATAGATGTTATTGGGATGATTATTGTCCATTTTGCAAAGTCTGCGTCCCATGATGCGTTTTTTTGCTGTTTCACGATCCAGATCGATTTCAATCACGAAATCCAGTTTAATGTTTTCTTTCTGCAGCGCTTTCCAAAGAGCTTCGGCCTGAGCCAGGTTGCGGGGGAAACCATCCAGAAGCCAGCCGTTCTTAGCATCGCCTTCTTTCAAACGATCCAAAATCATGGGAATGGTAATATCATCGGGGACTAGCTCACCGCGGTCAATAAATGCCTTTGCTTTTTCTCCCAGCGGGGTTTTCTTTGAAATATTCTGACGGAAAATGACGCCGGTTTCAATATGGGGAACTCCGTATTTCTTCTGTACAATCGCGCCTTGCGTACCTTTACCGCTGCCGTTGGGGCCAAATATTAAAATGTTCACTTGTTGAGACTCCTTTCATAAAAATATTAAAGTGAGATTCTTATAGTGTATTATCCCGTTTTTCGCAATGAGAAAGATTGACCGGCAGTTTTCTGTTAAAAATTCGTTTTCATAAGGGGTTTTATCTTGAAATATTTTGTTGACCGTCTGATTTCTTGTCCGGCTTCTTAGGTTTATCTGCGCTCAATTCATGGATGGCGTCAGAAATGGCAACAGCTCTTACTGATCCTTTCGGGAAGTAATCAAGCGCTTTGCGAAAATGAAAGAGGGCGCTCTCTTTCTTTTTCTCATTTTTAAAATATAAACCGAAATAATAATGGGATTCGCCTTGTTGATTCAGCCTGCCGTAGGACATGGCAATGTGGTAGTTGATATCGATATCATCAAATGTTTTGTTCTGTAGCTTCAGAAAACAATTCAGTGAGTTTTGAAAGTCGCCCGTGGCAAAATGTGCTTTGCCCAGAGCCAGTGTAATCTGCTCGTTTTCGGGATTGATCTTTGCCGCCTGTTGGAGATAAAATTTGGCCTGACCGGCATTACCCGTTTTTAAATAGATCAAACCGATGCTTTTCAAAATATCTTCATCCTGTGGCGCAATCGTCATAGCTTTGTTCAGATTTTCCAGTGCGGCATTTGCATGACCGATCTGATCTTCCGTGAGAGCCAGAGCATAAAGCAGATCAACATTGCGAGGATCTTTTTGTAGAGATTCCATCAGCTGTTTACGGTGTTGATTAAGATCATACATATCCTGTGCAATCAATGCCTGCATCCGGAGAAAATTACCAACAATATTTCCGGCGCCGCCGATTCCGCGGTATTGTATTTGAAGCAGATTATCCAGATAAAAAATGCGGTCGTCGGTGCCTGGATGCGTCCGCAGATAGGAAGGTACCGTTTTAGATAAAAACTCATATTGTTTGATAATCTTGAGAAATTCAACAATGGCCGCAGGATAGTAACCGGCATTGACCAGGTACATTATTCCCAGTCGGTCCGCTTCTTCTTCATGTTCCCGCTGGTATTTAAGCGTCATTGATGTGGCACCCGCCATGGAAAAAGCGGCAATGGCTGCCGTAGCTTCTCCACCACCGCCGAGGAACGCTCCCGCAATAATTGCGGCCAGCATGGCGATGTTGAGTTTTTGAGACTTTTCAATAATACTGGCGACATGCCGGGCATTGGCATGCGCGATTTCATGTGCAATGACGCCGGCCAGTTGCGCCTCGTTTTCCACGGCGGAAATTAATCCTTTGTTCATGTAGATATAGCCGCCGGGTGTGGCAAAGGCATTGATACCTGAACTGTTGAAAATGGAGAAGGTAAAATCAAAAGGCGCTTTATTGCTTTGAGCCAGAACCCGATTGCCGATTTCCGTAACGTAGGCATTGAGCTTTTTATCTTGCAGCAAAAAGTTATTTTTTTCTAGTTTTTCATAAATTTCTTGGCCCAGTTTTTTTTCATCATCAATCGTAAATGCGGCCCAAACATTTTGCGTTATGAAAAAGATAAGGAATAAAATTAAGGCTAAACAAAAATATTGCTTTTGAATAATTTTGAACATAGTCAATTTTGAGTCCATTTGTTATGATCACAGATACTATATGCTTTGTTAAGATTAGGCAAGTTTTCCTTAACGGGAGATGATGAAGCACATGAAAGGGAAGATAATAAAATGATGAGGAAAGTGATTACCATTGACGGACCGGCAGGCGCGGGAAAAAGCACGGTGAGTAAGGCTGTAGCCGCTAAACTCCAATATATTTATCTGGATACGGGAGCGCTTTATCGTGCGTTAGCTTACAAAGCTCTGAAAAATAATATTAATGTGAGAGACGCTGACGAACTGGCCAAATTATGTTCTACAACAGAAGTAGCCTTGAAAAATCTTGATGGTAAATTGACCGTTTATGTCGATGGAGAGAATATTGACAACAAAATCCGCACGGAAGAGGTTGGATTGGGAGCTTCGACCATGTCCGCTTTTCCTGTTGTCCGTGAGAAATTGCTTTCTTTACAAAGAGAAGCGGGTGCCCGAGGATGCATTGTAGCAGAGGGGAGAGATATGGGCTCCGTTGTTTTCCCAGAAGCGGAATTCAAGTTCTTTTTGGATGCGAATGTTGAAGAGAGAATTCAAAGACGCCATGCAGAAATCGTTCAAAAGAATGGACAGGCAAAGCGAGATGCAGTAACCAGGTCTATGCAAGCCAGAGATCAACAGGATTCACAGAGGGAAATCGCACCCTTAACTGCAGCTTCGGATGCCATCATCATTGACTCGACTTTTTTAGATGTTTCACAAGTCGTCGAAATAATTCTTAAGCGAGTATCAGGAAGCCATGAGGAGGGGTAAAATGTGTGTAATGCAGAGGGTATTTGATTTGTCTTGCTATTTAATTTTCAGTATGTTAGGCAACCAAAACTAAAATGTCTCATAAAAATTAGGGGGTATCTGGTTAATGGTTAACAATAACAACACAAACTTAACAAGTGAAAAGGAGGTTAAGACTGACTCTTCAATTTCCAACGCACACAATTCATCCATTCAGCTCAAAGAAGAAGACATGGGCTTTAAGGAACTCTACGAGCAGAGTCTTAATCAATTGCAATATGGCGATATTGCACGGGGTAAGGTCGTCCAGATAACATCGGACATTGTCATGGTGGATGTGGGCTGGAAAACGGAAGGTTTTATTCCGATTAGAGAACTCAAGGACGCCCAGGGAAATGTGAATATTTCCGTGGGTGATAATATAGAAGTTTTTATTGACAAGCGGGATTCTGAAGGGAATCTAGTCTTATCCCGTGAAAAAGCAGCGAAACTTAAAATTTGGGATGATATTAAAAATATCAGTGACAATAATCTGATGATCAAAGGGACTGTTGTTGAAAAAGTGAAAGGGGGTCTCTCTGTTGATATCGGTATTATCGCTTTTCTGCCTGGGTCACAAATAGATATTCGTCCAATTAAAGATTTGGACCAGTTTATCGGTCAGACGCTGGATTTTCATATTTTAAAATATGACCGCAAGCGTAATAATGTTGTTTTATCCAGGCGGTCCATTGTAGCCTCCGAAAGGGAAAGTGAAAAGAAAGAGACACTGAACAATATTGTAGAAGGCAGTATCATTGAGGGCGTTATCAAAAATATTACTGATTATGGAATTTTTATTGATTTGGGTGGTATCGACGGATTGCTCCATGTAACCGATATATCCTGGGGAAGAATAGCCAAACCTTCTGAAATTTTCCATAAGGGTGAAAATATTACCGTTAAGATTCTCTCATTTGATCGTGAAAAAGAAAGAGTTTCACTGGGTTTAAAGCAGCTTCATGAAAATCCCTGGGAGCATATTTCAGAAAAGTATCCGGTCGGCGCGCTGGTTCAGGGCAAAGTGGTTAACCTGACGGATTACGGCGTATTTATCGAATTGGAACCGGGTGTAGAAGGCCTTGTTCATATATCGGAGATGTACTGGACACGTGAAATTAAACATCCGTCGAAGGTATTGAATGTTGGAGATACGGTCAACGTAGTTGTTTTGGAAGTCAACCCGGAAGCCAAGAGAGTTTCATTAAGCCTGAAACAGACGACATCCAATCCCTGGGAAAAGCTCAAAGAGAAGTATCCGGTTGGCACAGTTGTGAAAGGTCTCGTTAGAAATATTACTAATTTTGGTGTGTTTATTGGAATTGAAGACGGTATCGACGGGCTTGTTCATGTATCCGATATTTCCTGGAAGCATCGGGTTACTCATCCGTCCGAATATTTCAAAAAAGGACAGGAAGTCGAAGCGGTCGTTTTAAATATTGACGTGGATAATGAGAAATTTTCTCTGGGCATAAAACAGATCGAAAAGAATCCGTGGGAAGAATTGCCGCAAAAATATGCACCCGGCAGCGTGGTAACCGGCAAGATTACAAACTTTACTGACTTTGGGATTTTTGTGGAAATTGAAGAGGGTATTGAAGGTCTGGTTCACATCTCTGAAATTAGTCAGAAACGGGTCAAATCTTCTGCCGAGCTATACTCAGTGGGTGATACTGTATCTGCCGTGGTCAAAAGTATTGATGTCAAAACAAAGAAAATCCGATTGAGTATTAAGGAAATGGAAGCGCCAACGCCGGCTCCAGCGACAACGTCAAGCCAGTATATTAATAATCGTGAAAATATTGGTTCGAATCTCGCGCAAGCACTGGCCGATGTAAAGATCGGCGGCCAGTCCAAGGAATAAAAAAAATATGAGAAAACATCCGGTATTTTTGGGATTAGTTTTACTAATCGTGCTAGGTGCCTTTCTCTATTTTTTCTTTTATAGAGCAGGTGCCCAATCCAGTAGGGTCGCGACAAAAGGCTTTTCTTTAAATGACCAGATTGGCGTAGTGCCGGTTGAAGGCGTAATTACAGATTCTATTGAAATTACTGAAAATATCGAAGAATTCCGAGAAGACAGTTCCATTGTGGCTGTGGTCCTGCGCATCGATTCACCTGGCGGTGGTGTTGCCGCGTCGCAGGAAATATACGATGCAGTAATTAAACTCAAGACAAAGAAAAAAGTGGTTGTTTCCATGGGCTCGGTTGCCGCATCAGGCGGCCTGTTGATAGCGTGTGCGGGTGATAAAATCGTAGCCAATCCCGGAACTATTACCGGCAGCATATCGGCGATAATGCAATTTGCTAATGTGGAAGAGCTCTTAAAAAAAGTCGGTGTGAAATCATCCGTTGTCAAAAGTGGTCGGTATAAGGATATCGGTTCGCCCATGCGGGAAATGACACCTGAAGAAAGGATCATTATCCAGGAACTGGTTGACGATATATATAACCAGTTTATTAATGTCATTGTCCGGGATCGGAAAATGACACGAGAGCAGGTTGTTGCGATAGGGGATGGACGTGTTTTTACGGGACGGAAAGCCAAGGAATTAGGACTGGTTGATCAATTGGGCGATATGGCTGCCGCAGCGAAACTAGCCAGCGAATTGGCTGGCAGAAACGGGGAATACGATTTGGTGTATCCTAAAAAAAAGCATCCTTCCTTTTTTGATTACATGTTTGAGAGTGCCGCAAATCAACTCAGCCGGTCTGTAAAAGAAAAAGCAGAAAATTGGGGAGGAGTCAGTTATTTGTATCAGCCTTGACCACCCGACAGTATAGGAATATGACCAAAAATAAATTAATCAAAAAAGTACAAGCAAAATTTAAAATATATTCGCAAAAGGATATCGCTTTGGCTGTGCAGACGATCTTGAATTCAATGGTTAGCGCACTGAAAAAAAATGAACGAATCGAGATAAGAGGGTTCGGCTCGTTTACGATACGTGAAAGGAAGCCCAGAATCGGTCGCAATCCGAAATCAGGGGCTGAAGTAACTCTAGGCGAAAGAAGAGTTCCTTTTTTTAAATCGGGTAAAGATCTCCGATTAAAGGTTGACAACACAAGATGACTTATAAAAATATCATCATTGAAAAGAAAAACGGTTACGCCATCATTCAATTTAATCGTGCGCATGAAATGAATGCCCTGTCTAAGGAAATGAGGCTGGAATTTAACGATGCGCTTCTTGATGTTGAATTGAATCAACAAATGAAAGCATTGGTGATTACCGGCGGTGAATATGTTTTTTCTGCCGGTATGGATATCAAAGAAATGTCGTCTCTGTCTAACGTCGAAATCGATGACTATTTCGAATCGATGAAACGATATCTGAAAAAGATTTATTCATATCCTAAACCGGTTATTGCAGCAGTCGGTGGCATTGCTTTGGGAGGCGGCTTCAATATCGTGACCGTGTGCGACCTGATTGTCGCATCTGAAAGCGCTATTTTTTGTCACCCGGAGCTGAAGTTCGGATTAAGTCCTCTTTTTTATCCATTAAGTCAGATTGTCGGTGTAACCAAAGCAAAAGAAATCGTGATGCTGGGAGAGCCCATCGGAGCGAATGAAGCGGAAAGAATCGGTCTCGTCAATAAGGTGGCACCTCCTGAAAAATTTATGCAGGAAGCAGAGAAAATAGCGGAGACCTTATCGACAAGATCAGTTAAAGCATTTGAAGAGCTGAAGAATATCTGTTCCGTCGTGCCGAGAATGGATAAGATTGCCGCTCTGGATATGGAACTGTCCATCGGGGGCATGTTGTTTGCCCGTGATGAACGCAAAATTTATATGAACGAAGTGCTCTTTTTGGAAAAGTTGCGTAAAAAAAAGCAGAAATAACATCCTACAGATTGTCCCAGTCGTTGCCCGGAGAGGCAAAATCCTTGAGTTGATCTCTTCTTTTTTTGTGCTGGAGCTTCTTGAGAGCTTTGGCTTCAATCTGACGAATTCGTTCCCGGGTTACCCCCATCATATCACCCACTTCTTCCAGGGTGAAAGGTCCATAATTACAGGCAACCCAGGTGCAGTTTAAAAATGCTTCGTTTTTCAGACGCCACTCACAGGTTGTGTCCGTGCAGATTTCAGAAATTAGAATCCCCTTTTTTTTACAAATATATATGTTAATCATTAACATGATCCCTTCGCTTAAATGAAATATTGACAAACTTATTGTTACTTGAGTCGTTTGTCAACAATTTAGATAAAAATATTTTCCGCCAGATGCTGGGGTATAGAAAAGAGGTGCATATTTAATTGTCAGAGCAAGGGAAAAGTAAATTTATAAAAATGCCTTGTCGGGTGGCCTTCTTTCCGGGACGTACCGGTGATGTATCTTATCATCATTCCATTCCTGGGTAACATATAAATTACAGTAGCAGCTTCCGTATTCTTTAACATCCTCGGTTCTGTATGCGCAGGGGCAAATGATATCACGGTCATTTTCGCGATTGCCTGATGAGAGGCGGCAGGGGCAGGATGTATAACCATAGCGGTCCTTGTTGACGAGGAGATCCTGCAGAATGGATAAGACCCAGACTTTATTTTTGTTAAAAAAATAACCTTTGGGTTCCTGGGCTTTTTTTAAGAGGTCATATAGTTCAGCAGGCGTCATGAAAGTCCTAGTGCCTCCTTGATGTCACTTTCTTTAAAACCGATAATAATTTTGTCACCAATGATGATGGTCGGGAAAGAACGCTGTGGGTTGTATTGAACGACTTCTTGTAATACATTTTCTCTATCCGCGCCTTGCAGTAAATCGACGTCCGTTGCGTCAAAAATGACATTATTTTCATTTAAAAATTTTTTAGCCGCTTTACAATGACTACATGTGCTCAACGTATAGATTTTTACTTTCATGGCCATCTTCAGTCCTCCTTAATTTTTTTGATTTATATATGTTGTTTGACTATCATGTCAAGTTGATAGTCGTGAATCCATAAGGCAAAGATCTATTGACAAGAACACTCAATTCATATATCAACAAAACCTCATTTGAGGAAAGATAAAATACTATATGAAACATAATGGTATTATCGCTTACGAAGGTTTTCCCTTTATCATCTTTTCCCTAATTCTAACTGTTCTTGCAGCTTTTTTCGGCGTCATCTGGCTAACGGCTATTTTAGCCGCGATTAGTGTTTTCATTATCTGTTTTTTTCGCAATCCGGAAAGATATTTTCAAGATGACGATAAATTGGTCATCTGTCCTGCCGACGGAAAAATTATTAAAATAGAAGAAGTCGATATTCGGGGCACTATTACAGGACGGTTTAAGAAAATAAGTATTTTCATGAATGTCTTTAATGTTCATGTGAATCGTGCCCCGTATGATGGAACGATTGCGAAGATTGTCTACCACAAGGGCAAATTTCTATCAGCTAATCTGGATAAAGCGTCGGTGGAAAACGAACGAAATGAAATAATGATTCGCACCACAGATGGACGTAAGATTTGGGTGGTGCAAATTGCCGGACTGATCGCCAGGAGAATTGTTTGCTGGACCCGTGAAGCAGCGATTATAAAAAAAGGCGAGAGATTCGGCCTGATACGCTTCGGCTCTCGCGTTGAAGTTTTCTTGCCTTCCGATTCCCGAATTGTTGTTAAATTAGACGACAAAGTCCGGGCGGGACAAACAACTTTAGGATTCCTATCATGAATCAAGAATCGAACATTAGACGTACGCGCCTTAAAAAAGGCATTTATATTCTGCCGAATCTTTTTACGACAGCCAGTTTGTTTATGGGGTTTTATTCGATCATTGCGTCTATTCAGGCAAAGTATTTTCTGGCGGCAATTGCCATATTAGTCTCTCTTGTTTTTGACGGTCTCGATGGCAGAATCGCGCGGATAACAAATACCACCAGTAAATTCGGCGCGGAATATGATTCTCTGGCCGATCTGATTGCTTTCGGTGTTGCACCATCACTGCTGGCCTATACTTGGGCCATGTCTTTTGATGGTAAACTGGGTTGGATGGCCGGTTTTCTCTTCCTGGCCTGCGGTGCACTTCGTTTGGCACGCTATAATATTCAAATCGGTGTGATTGACAGCAAATATTTCAACGGATTGCCCATTCCTGCAGCTGCTTGTGTCATAGCCACAACCGTGATTTTTTTTGATCATATCGGTTTTGAAGGGATACTTCATGACCCTTTTTATATCATCTTGATTCTGGTTGTAATTTTGTCTCTTTTGATGGTCAGTAGTATTAAATATTATAGTTTTAAAGACATGAATCTCCATGCACGGATGCCCTTTAAGATATTGATTATCGCCATAGGCGTTTTTTTAATCTTTTATTACAAGCCGGAAATTATGGCTTTTGTCATTATCCTAACCTACGCCATTTCCGGGCCTCTGTGGTGGGCCCTTAAATTCATTCAGAAATTACGTAAAAAAGACTTAAATATCGATACACCTAAACAGGCATCGTAAATTAGGATGATGTTCTAATTTCAAAGTAAATTATGAGAATTTCTGGGGGTGAAGCAAAAGGAAGGAAACTGAATTTTCCTTCCCGGTCAAATCAAAGACCAACAACCGATTTTTTAAGGGAAGCTCTTTTCAATCTATTAGAATTACCGACGGATCAATCATTTCTTGATTTATTCGCGGGTTCCGGCTCTGTAGGATTGGAGGCCATAAGCCGTAAGGCGAAAAATGTAACGTTTGTTGAAAAAAGCAAAGCCCTTGTAGGTGTTATCCACACAAATATTTTATTATGTGGTTATTCTGAGAAATGCCAGATCATCCACGCCGATATTCAATCGGCCTTACGTGATCTTTACCGAAGAAAATGCAAGTTTAATGTGGTATTTGCCGACCCTCCCTACAACCAGGGATTGATCGGAGAAACGCTCAAGGGCTTAAATGAATATCCTGTCTTACAAGAAGAGGGGACCATTATTCTTCAACATTCTGTCAGGGAACAACTGACACCGTTGACGAATCAATGGTTTGTGATGGACCAGAGAAAGTATGGAGACAATTTGTTGACTTTTATAAGGATGGGAAATGTATGATGCAAGAGAAATTCGAAAACAAAATTGCGATTTACCCGGGCTCATTTGATCCCATTACCAACGGTCATGTTGATATTATTAAAAGAGGCAGTAGAATCTTCGATGAAATCATTGTTCTTGTCGCCTATAATCCGAATAAATCATTCTTATTTTCAGTAGAAGAGCGGTGCCAGTTCATCCGCGAAATATTTCAAGGTTGCAAAGGCATTCGAGTGGATTTTCATGATGGTCTGCTGATTGATTATCTCAAACATTCAGGTGCCAGCACGATCTTACGGGGGATGCGCGCTCTTTCTGATTTTGAATATGAATTTCAGATGGCGCTCATTAACCGTCGCCAGACAAAAAATGTTGAAACGGTCTTTCTCATGAGTGGCTTTCGATGGTTTTACACCAGTTCCAAACTCATCAAGGAAGTAGCCAGCCTGGGAGGATCAGTCAGGGGCCTCGTGCCGGAAAATGTCCATCAAAAACTAATGGAAAAGTTTAATATTAAAAATAACGGAAAATAGGTTACAGGAAGGTAAAAAATGGGAGGTCTTTTCGGAGTTGTCACACAAGATAGTTGTGTTCAGGCACTCTTTTACGGAACGGATTATCATTCTCATCTGGGCACAGAACACGGCGGTATGGCCGTGTTTGGCTCTAAAGGATTCTATAACACGATTCACGGTATATCCCAGGCGCAATTTAAATCACGGTTTGTTGATGACTACAAAAAGATGGAGGGGTACTTCGGAATCGGCGCTATCGATGATGAATCTCCGCAACCGCTGATTTTTCGCTCTAAGTTTGGCATTTATGCAGTGGTAGCCACCGGTCTGATTACCAATAAGAATGAGCTGGTCGGCGAGCTTCTCAATGAAGGGGCTTCTTTTACGGAGATGACCGGAGGCGGGGTTAATAACGCGGAAATTGTTGCTTCCCTGATCAACCGCGGAGATAATATTATCGAAGGCATCGCGTCAATGCGCGGCATTATTGAAGGCTCTATTTGTGTTTTAGTCCTCACACCGGAAGGTATATACGCGGCGCGGGACAAAGTTGGACGCTTTCCTTTGGCGTTGGGTCAAAGCAAAGATAAAAGTAGAAATTCATATGTCGTAGCCACTGAAGCAAGCTCATTTGAGAATCTTGGTTATGAATTATACAGGTTCCTGGGACCGGGGGAAATTGTCTTGCTTTCGTCCGACGGAATCAAGCAGCTTAAACCGGAAGGAAACCAGAAAAAAATCTGTTCCTTTTTGTGGATCTATACGGGTTCCCCTTCATCCATATACGATGGTATCAGCGTGGAAAGAACCCGGGAACGCTGCGGCAGCTATTTAGCCAAGCGGGACAACGTTCAGGCTGATTTTGTCGCTGGAGTTCCTGATTCCGGGGTCGGCCATGCCATCGGCTACGCAATGGAATCAGGCATTCCTTACCGGAGACCTCTGGTAAAATACACGCCCGGTTATGGACGAAGCTATACCCCGCCCACTCAGGAAATTCGGGATTTGGTCGCGACCATGAAACTCAGTGCGGTACGGGAAGTCATCAACGGCAACCGGATGATTATCTGCGACGACTCCATCGTTCGCGGCACCCAGTTGAAAAATTTAACGGTCAAAAAATTGTGGGATAACGGCGCAAAAGAAATTCATATCCGCCCCGCCTGTCCGCCTTTAATGTTTCCCTGTACTTATGCATCTTCAACCAGAACAACTGCAGAACTGGCATGCCACAAAGCTATGCGCGCACTGGAAGGGAAGGGCGTTGAAGATCCGTCCGATTATCTCGACACGACATCGGCCAAGCACGCAAAAATGATTGACTGGATTCGGCGTGATTTAAACGTGACGTCTCTGAAATATATGGCCATTGAAGACATGATCGCGGCGATCAGCCTGCCTGCGCATCAGCTTTGCCTGCATTGCTGGCTGGGAAAATAAGTTAGGAAAACTCTGGTGACTTACATTTAAAAGGCGGCAGTTGACGGTGACGTTTATCAATGACTCATCTGCAACTACCGTTTTTTAGTTTCAGAAAAGTATAAAATGTGAATTTCCGTAAATTAGCCATTGCCCAGCATGCATACACATGTTATAAATTCTCAAAATAAAAAAAGAGTTTACCCCATGGATAACGACTTCAGGAAGAGAAGAAAATCAAGAGGTATTTATGTCGGATCCGTTAAAATAGGGGGGGATGAGCCCATCGTTGTCCAATCCATGACCAACACGGATACGCGGGATGTAGCGGCAACGATCAATCAGATCAACTTATTACAGGAAACCGGTTGTGAAGTTGTACGAATAGCCGTGCCGGATGAGGAAGCCGTTCTGGCGATACCGGCAATTAAAAAGAAAATAAAAATTCCGTTGATTGCCGATATTCACTTTCACTATCAATTGGCCATTAACGCCATTAAAAACGGTGTGGACGGCATCAGGATCAACCCCGGCAATATACCTAAAAACAACATAGCCGAGATTGTTCGAACGGCCAAAGAACGTCAGACGGTCATCCGTATCGGTGTTAATGCTGGTTCATTGCAGAAGGATCTGGTTTTGGAATGTGGCGGTGTGAACGCGGAAGCCCTTTGTGTCAGTGCTTTGCGTAATATCGAAATGTTTGAAGACCTGGGATTTGATTTAATTAAACTTTCGCTCAAATCATCCGATGTGCCGATGATGATAGACGCCTACCGGATGATCGCTGATAAAACAGATTATCCTCTGCACCTGGGTGTCACGGAAGCGGGAACGCTGATTGACGCGGCCATCAAATCAGCTTTAGGTATTGGAACGCTGCTCTATGATGGAATCGGCGATACCATACGTGTTTCGGTCACAGGTGATCCGTTACAGGAAATTCCCGTTGCCTATGGGATTCTGCGGGCTTTGAAAATTCGTAAAGTCGGGCCGGAAATTATTGCCTGTCCCACCTGCGGGAGATGTCAGATTGATCTTTTAGGATTAACGGAAAAGATCGATAAAGCACTGACCGGCAGAAAAGGATATATCAAAGTGGCTCTAATGGGCTGTGTAGTGAATGGTCCTGGTGAAGCCGCAGACGCGGATATAGGCATCGCGGGCGGACATGGATTTGGTATGATGTTTAAAAAAGGTGTAGCCTATAAAAAAGTTGAAGAAAAAGATTTTGTCC
>CAZOPH010000038.1:0-15265 GCA_964581635.1 uncultured Smithella sp. | reverse complement strand
GTCAGACCAAAGCTGCCGAGGGCGACAATGAAGACATTGATTTCTCTTATGAGGAATATACCCTGAAACATGATTCAGGACTTTACTATTAGGACAGGAGTGAATTATGCAAGACTTAAATGCACCAGCCAATCCATTGGAGACATTGGCTTATATTATCGCGCAGCAGATTTCCGATCATTCGGTCGTGTATATTGGAACAGGAATCCCCATGGTGGCCGGGATTCTGGCGAGAAAAACCCATGCCCCCAACATCACTATTGTTTATGAATCCGGGGGGCAAGACCCGATTGAGGGCGATATGCCCTGGTCGGTCGGTTGTCCCATGACCTGGCGCAAATCACCCACCGTTATGGAGATGTCCTATTCTTTTGCGCAATGTTACAACGGATATGTGGATATCGGATTTCTGGGTTATGCCCAAGTGGATATGTACGGCAATGTGAACACCCACATGATCGGCAAGGATTATCACCATCCCAAGGTCCGCTTGACCGGCAGCGGCGGGAACAACGATTTGTCGTCGCTCACCGAGAAAATGGTTTTGGTCGGGCTTCAGACGCCGGATAAGTTCCCTGAAAAGGTTGATTTCATTACTTCCGTTGGACATTTGACTGGCGGCAATTCACGTCAGGAGGCCGGCCTCATCGGAAATGGCCCCGCGGCTGTGATCAGCCCTTGGGGAGTCTATGACTTTCATCCGGTCAGTAAACGCATGCGGGTCAAATCCCTTACTCCCGGTGTCACCTTTGAACTGGCACAGCAGTTGACCGGCTTCGAGCTTCTCAAGCCTGAAGGGGATATCCCCGAAACGAAATTGGTTACGCCTGAAGCTTTGAAGGTCATCCGCACCCAGGTTGACCCGCGCGGTGTTTTCACAACCATGCCAACCGCTTAAATATGCAGGGGGCGGGCATCACAAGGGCGGTTATTTCAAGCCTCAGACAGAGTGACGAGTGTGTTCAGTTGGAAGGGATGTCCATTGTAATGGGGCTTTAATAAGACATAACTGGATCAGGAATTGGTTCCGGTGTGAGAAAAGTAAGCAACAGCGTCCAAATTAATTGGGCGCTGTTTTAAATGTTCCTCATATTCCATTCATTTGATTATATCAGATTTTTGGCACCGGATAATTCTTCCGGGAGTCAAAAGCGCTTGATAACAAAATATTGCTCAAGGAGATCATCAACGTGCCCAAGCATGTCCAAATGAAGAAATGGCAAGAAACGGCAGCCAAAGAATTAAAAGGGAGGCCCTTGGAGACTCTCAACTGGGAAGCGCCTGAAGGCATTACGGTCAAACCGATTTATACCGCTGAAGACCTGGAGGGGCTGGATACCGTCAATACCCTTTCCGGGCTAGCTCCATATCTGCGAGGGCCTTCGGCTACGATGTATGCCAATCAACCCTGGACCATCCGCCAGTACGCGGGATTTGCCACAGCGCGCGAATCCAATGAATTTTACCGGAAAAACTTAGCCGCCGGACAAACAGGTTTGTCCGTGGCCTTTGATCTGGCCACACACCGGGGTTATGATTCCGACCATCCCCGCGTCGCGGGCGACGTCGGTAAAGCCGGTGTGGCGATTGATTCCGTTGAAGATATGAAAATCCTTTTCAATAAGATTCCGCTGGATAAAGTCTCCGTCTCGATGACGATGAACGGCGCAGTGCTGCCCATTCTAGCCGGATATATCGTTACGGCGGAGGAGCAGGGCGTCGAGCAAAAGTTACTCGCCGGAACCATTCAGAATGACATCCTCAAGGAGTTTTTGACCCGCAATACATATATTTATCCACCGCGTCCCTCCATGCGGATTGTCTCCGACATTATTTCCTACTGCTCAAAAAACATGCCCCGCTACAACACCGTCTCCATCAGTGGTTATCATATGATGGAGGCGGGCGCAGATTCCGTATTGCAGACGGCCTTCACACTGGCTGACGGCAAGGAATACATCCGCGCCGCCATTGACGGCGGTCTTAAGATTGATGATTTTGCGCCAAGGCTTTCCTTCTTCTTTGGTGTGGGGATGAACTTCTTCATGGAAATAGCCATGCTGCGCGCGGCGCGTTATCTGTGGCATAGAATTGTCGGCGAATTTCATCCGACCAACCCCCGATCATCTGTTTTACGGACACATGTGCAAACTTCCGGTTGGAGCCTCACGCAGCAGGATCCATACAACAACATCATCCGCACCACGTTGGAAGCTCTGGCGGCGGCGCTTGGCGGCACCCAGTCGCTGCACACCAACTCATTTGACGAGGCGGTCAGCCTGCCCACGCCGCTTTCCGCGCGCATCGCCCGCAATACGCAGATTATTATTCAGGAGGAATCACAAATCTGTCATGTGATCGATCCCCTTGGGGGTTCCTATTATGTGGAATCCTTAACAGCGTCGATTATCCGGGAAGCCCAGAAAATCATGGATGAGATCGAAGAGCTGGGCGGAATGGCGCGCGCTATTGAAACTGGTATGCCGAAACTGCGCATCGAAGAATCCGCCGCCCGCCGTCAGGCGAGAATTGACCAGGGCAAAGACACCATCGTTGGCATCAACAAATACAAAGTCAAAGAAGAAACCTCGATTGAAGTGTTGGATATTCCCAGTACCGTCCGCGACGAGCAGGTGGCTCGCCTCAAAGACATCAAGGCCAAACGAGGCAATAAGGCCGTACAAAAAGCACTGAAAAAGATTACAACTATGGCCGAAAGAGGCGGCAATCTTTTGGAAGCGACGATTGAAGCCGTGAGGCTGCGGGCAACCGTAGGAGAAGTATCCGACGCTATGGAAAAAGTATTTGGCCGCTATGTCGCCACTACACGGGTTATCTCTGGCGCTTATTCTTCCGAGTACGGTGAAAGCGACGTGATTAAGGCATTGCGCAGGCGGACTGAAAAATTTTTGGAGAAAACGGGCCGTCGTCCCCGGCAGCTGGTAACCAAAATGGGGCAGGATGGTCATGACCGAGGGATTAAAGTAGTCGCCACGGCTTATGCGGATATTGGCTTCGATGTCGATATCAGTCCAATGTTTCAAACGCCTGAAGAAGCGGCTAAGATGGCCATTGAAAACGATGTCCATGTGGTGGGTGTATCCAGCCTGGCAGCAGGTCACAAGACCCTTGTTCCTCAGCTTATAGAAAATCTGAAAAAAATGGGTGGTGAGGATATCATCGTGGTTGTTGGCGGCGTGATTCCTCCTGCGGATTATGACTTCCTTTATTCCAAAGGCGTCAAAGGCATCTTCGGGCCCGGCACAGCCGTCACCGATTCGGCGGATAAAGTTCTACTATTGCTGGAGGAAAAGTACATTGGCCATTCCTGATGGAGTATTTGCCCTGCTGGCAGACATTCTCGGTAAGGAAAAGTTTGCTTATTATGCGTTAGCGTTACCCCGGGGTTGCGCTTCTTATCTAAACACTATCTTTGTTGACTGCCGCGACTTGTAATCTGGACGTTACGCGTTTAAAATACTATACGTTTCCTCTTTCTGACTTAATGTTCCTTTCTGCCATCCTCTGTGAACCACTTCAAATCACATCTTCCGGATCTCCTGTAGTGTCTCTGTCCGTCTCATCCGTCACCTCCATTGAGGCAACTTACCAACCGGACAGTTTATGTGCTGCAAAACCGGACAAATCATTTGCTCCTTACAATATGTTTTTTACTGATTGACAGCAAATATAATATTTTTTAAAATAGCAAAACAAAAAGATCATATATTTTACTTGGACGATCCGCTTTAAGCCATCCACCAAGGAGGTGAATACCCATGAATGTCTTACGTGAAAAAAAATGGTCCCCTTATGCTGCTGGTGCATTGGCAGGCATTCTGCTTGTCCTTTCTGTTTTCATTACGGGAAAGTATTTCGGTGCCTCGACAACCTTTGTCCGTGCCGCAGGTTTTATAGAGCAGGCTGTCGCTCCGGATAAGGTGGCGAGCATGGATTACTTTATCAAGGAAAAAGCAAAAGTTGACTGGCAATTTATGTTTGTCATAGGGGTGCTTTTAGGTTCCCTGGTATCCTCTTGGATTTCGAAGGAAAAGAAGGCAGTAGCAGTGCCTTCAATGTGGGAGGGCCGTTTCGGGCCTTCACGCATGCGGCGCTGGGTTGCCGCTTTTCTGGGCGGCATTGTGGTGATGTTCGGAGCGCGTCTGGCCGACGGATGTCCAAGTGGGCATGGTCTGAGCGGTCTGGCTCAGATCGCCCTTAGCGGTTACATCTCGCTGATATGTTTTTTCTTGGGAGGCGTCATCATAGCCAGAATGCTGTATGGGGGAGGAAATAGCCATGAATGAACTTTTAGCCGGTGTTATCACGGGAATTTTCTTTGGATTTATCATGCAGAAGGCCCAAGTCATACGCTATGATCGACAGTTAGGCGCCCTGCGCTTACAGGATATGACGATCGTGAAATTCATGTTGACAACCATTCTTATCGCCATGGTCGGCATCTATTTTCTCTTGGATCTGGGGCTTATCAAGCTTTCCATAAAACCGTTGATTCTGGGTGGAAATATTCTGGGTGGTCTAATCTTCGGAGTCGGATGGGGCATTGTGGGATACTGTCCCGCTACAGCGATGGGAGCTCTTGGAGAGGGACGCTACGACAGCGTTTTTGGCTTACTGGGTATGATGGTGGGAGCGGGAATCTTCGCCGAATTTTATCCGATGCTAAAGAGAACAGTGCTGACCTGGGGAGACTTTGGAAGGATCACGCTGCCCGCCGCTCTGGGAATCAATCACTGGCTGATTATCGTCATCCTGTGCGCGGCCTTTATCGGTCTTTTCGTCTGGTTTGAGAAAAAGGGACTTTAACTTGATGGTATTGAAACCGTCCTGTACTCTCGACGTGGAAAAGGAAGCTCTTGTAAATCATAGCAATCGCATCATCAGGTCCGTTCTTTTTCTTCTCCTCGCATTCTTTTCCTTTGCCATGATCTACTCCACGTATCAGAATGCACAGACGGCGCGATCCCTGGCCCAGACATCCCTGGAGAGCACAGCTCTCGCGCTTTCTAAGGCCGTGGAAAACATACTTCGCAAGTCACGAACCGATAGCGAAACAAACATCCGCAATATCCTGTCAGACCGTGTCATTGCTTACGCCCTGATCGCAGGACAGGACGGTACCATTCTTTTTCACACGAACAACAAACTGGTGGGCACGAAACTGCCCGGGGACAACGTCAACAGGCATCTGGCCATGGGGACCGTTTCTAGCCGTCAAGTTACCCTGGGAACCGGCATACCCGCCTACGAGTTCAATTTCATTCTACATCAACAAGATGGTAGGAAAGAACTCCTGCGCATGATCCTTAACACCGCTGAAGCAGACCTGATTGTAGCAAGAGCCGAACGGATGTGGTGGCTTGTCGGGGTTTTGCTGCTGCTGGTCTGGTCGGCAGGGATTGCGCTGGAGCGAGTTATCGTGCGCTACACCAGCCTTCAGGCACTGATGGAAAAGCAGAAGAGGCTGACTCTCATCGGTCAAATGTCGGCTGTGATTGCCCATGAAATCCGAAATGCACTCGTCAGTGTCAAAGGCTACGCTCAGTGGATAAATGAAAAGCCCCCGGAGCCCGAATCGTTGAAAACCTCTCTGGAGGCCATTCTTCAGGGCACAGGGCGAATTGAATCCCTTGTGAACGAGCTCCTCATCTTCTCGAGGCAAGAGCATTATAATACAGAGTCCATTGATCTCAAAAAACTCATCGATGAGGCCGCGGAAAGCGGCCTTGCAGGCTGGCAAGGAAAAATAGAAATTGAGATAGAGCCGGGCAAATTCGTGACAGCCGACCATGAAAAGCTCTCCCGCGTTCTGGTAAACGGGATGAGAAACGCCGTTGAGGCCATGTCAGGAGAGGGAACACTTCGGATTGCTTCAGCCAAGAAAAACCATTGGATCACGGTTATGATCGAAGACACGGGACCGGGGATTCAGGAAGAGGAAGTCCATCGCCTCTTCACCCCATTTTATACGACGAAAGTGGATGGCACGGGGCTCGGACTTGCATACTCGAAAAAGGTAGTGGAAGGCATGAGAGGCAAAATTAAACTGGAAAACCGGAAGGATAAAAAGGGGGCGATTCTAAGCATCGTGCTCCCAGAATCGTGAGGAACATTCATGGGTAAATCAATCCTTGTCATTGACGATGACCGGCTTATCCGTTCTTTCATTTCGACCATTCTGAAGGAAGACGGGCATCATATTGAGGAGGCGGGAAATGGCGGAAGCGGCCTGGAAAAGCTTCGGACAGCTGAATTTGAACTGGTGATTACCGATCTTCGCATGCCCGACATCTCGGGTATGGATGTTCTCTGTGAGGGAAGGAAAATTCGACCGGAAGCGCGTTGGATCATTATTACTGCCTATGGATCAATCGAGAGTGCCGTTGAGGCCATGAAAATGGGTGCATCGGACTACCTGACAAAACCCTTCGGCAGTCCCGACGAGCTCCGCCATGTGGTCCGGAGAGTGCTCAAAGAGGTTGAGCAGGAACAAAAGCTCTCCCTCATGTCGGAAGAGCTTGGGAAGCAATATCCTCCTCCTGAAATGATCTTTCTGGGAAATAGGATGGATTCGATCCGGCGGCTGGTCGAGGAAGTGGCTCCCACACCGGCGACCGTGTTCATTACAGGTTCCAGCGGGACGGGTAAGGAGCTCGTGGCAAGGCTGATTCACCAACTGAGTCCCAGAAAGGACGGCCCGTTCGTTGCTGTCCACTGCGCGGCACTGCCAGAAACGCTTCTGGAGAGTGAACTTTTCGGACATGAGCGGGGTGCCTTTACGGGAGCCACATCCACACGTAAAGGCCGGTTCGAGCTTGCCGATGGTGGCACACTTTTTCTGGATGAGATCGGAGATATTGCGCCGTCCCTCCAAGTAAAGCTGCTTCGCATCCTCCAGGAGAGAGAGTTCGAGCGGGTCGGGGGCACAAAGTCAGTTTCAGTCAACACACGAATTATTTCAGCAACCAACATGGACCTGAAGTCGGCTGTCGCAGGGGGCCGCTTCCGGGAAGATCTCTACTACCGTCTGAACGTATTTCCAATCGCACTACCGACGTTGAAAGAGCGAAGTGAAGCCATTCTGCCGCTCGCGGAATACTTTGCATCGAAGTTCGGCACATCTTTCGGCAAGAAAATATCAGGGTTTACAGAAGACGCGCAAGCAGCACTCTTGGCATACCGATGGCCGGGAAATATCCGGGAGCTGCAGAACGTTGTTGAAAGAGCGGTGATTCTATCGAGCGGCTTGATCGACAAAACGCATCTCAATCTCGAAACATCATTGGGAGCGACAGACGGTGCCGATGGATTGTTGAAGCTGGGTGAAAAGGAGTTGATCCGCAAGACTCTTCTGGAGACGAAGGGAAACCGACGGCAGGCGGCGGACATACTAGGTATTTCTTTGCGCACACTTCACTACCGCATAAAGCAATATAAACTTTAGACGTGGTGTGCAAGCCTTGCGCAACATATGCAGGATTTGCATCATAATCAGATGTTTCCTACAGTCACCAGGGGGGCTGCATCGTTAAATAACAATCGATCTCTATGGGTTAGATATTTAGGATCATCATGGCACAGGCCTTGCTTTTCGATGAAAGTTAAACATATTGAAAGGAGCAAGGAAAATGAAAACAAAAATTCTTACGATCACACTGGCAGGGGCATTTCTTCTTGCAACTGCCATTCCGGCAGTTACTGAGGCCCGCGGTGGAGTGGGTAATGCTGGCGGACGGGTTTTGCAGACGCAGACTAAAACTATAAATCAGGACAGAGTACGTGACAGGCTTCGCGATGGTTCGTGCCTCCAGAGTGCTTCCCAGACGAAAGCAGGCGAAGCTCAGAAGAAAGGAAATACCTATGGGCCGGGTGATGGTACAGGCAATGCGGGTGATCGCCCCTTGGATGGCACAGGCTATGGTGCGCCAGCAAACAGATAAACAGCAAACGGGGTTAGGCAGGGCGGTTTTCGCCACCCTGCCGTTTCTCGCGCTGATCTTCATATTCTTTTTGCCAATGCAGACGATGGCAGCGAACGAGAACGATATCGTACTTCCCGGAAGCGGCATTCACTATCCCGGCGGATTCGATATGAACACCGTGGGGATTGTGCGAGGCAAGGCTTACGGGATTCACATTCCTGAAAGTGGTCCGGTTCAATTCTTTGTAGCTGCGGGGCGCGAAACATTCACGATCATTACCTCCCCTCCCTGGTTCTGGAGCGATCTCAAAGGAAACGCAATTGAAGGCATGGACGTCCAGGTACGAGGTTCCAAATCACTCGGCAGAGACGGAAAACTTTATATGATTGCCCAAGAGGTCCGTGTCCTGAGTTCAGGTAAGACACTGTCTTTCAGGGATGACGATGGTTTCCCGGCCTGGCGTGGTGGTGGACAATTGGGTGGCGGGAAAGGTGGTTTCGGATCGCCCATGAGAGGTGATGGAGTTGGCCGCGGAGCTGGGGCTGGTGGTCGGGGCAGACGTTGATACAAGCAGGACGGATTGCTGAAGAAAGGAATGTTTGATGACTCGGAAAAAGATGTTTTTGTTATGCCTTTTAGTTGCAATGGCCATGGGCTTTACGCATGAGGTACGGGCTGAATGGGAAATCGGCGCCCGGATGGCATTCGATACCAACGTCAACCGATCCGTCAACAATGAAGACAGCGATTTCCTTGCGACGGCTTACGCGGCTTATTCTCGTCAACCCTCGGGAGAAACACGGGTGGACTGGACACTGCGCGCCATTGTAGAAGGCACAGCTTATGCGGATTACAGTGACCTGAATTATTCGGCAGCAACCATTTCACCGGGAATCAATATTGCCATCAACCCCCAATGGAGCCTGAATATTGCGCCGTTCGCTCAGGCTAAAGGAGTCTCAGACTCGGATCAATCTGCCATAGCTTACGGTGTGCGTGCGGGCTTGAAACAAACATGGGGAAAGACTCTGTACACTGGTCAGTATTACACGTACACAGATAATCATGCGAATGAGGATGTCTATTCCTACTCGGAGCATGCCGTCGGCGTTTTAGTGGGGGTGAATTGGACTCCTGCATTCTTTACGGAAGTCGGCTATGAATACTCTCACGGTGACTCATTCAGGACCGTCAGCACATCGACAGTGGCGACCACGCAGGCAGGAAGATGGATGGGGCAGCACCTTTCATTCTCACAATCATATAATGCAGACGTTTATTCAGAAACCGTGGATCGCAACGCTGTAAGCGTCAACTTGGGATACGATTTCACAAAATCTTTATTCACCCTGATCGGCTATACGTATACGCGAGAAAAGGGAGATTTCGACACGCTGACCTATCATACAGGGTTCGTAGGCCTTGGGTATCGATTCTGAAATAGGGGAGTGAGTGACCCCTAAAATATTATAGTTTTGCTGTCAACTTACTGAAAATAATATTGATCGTTAACTTTAATTAATCATGTATTAAACTTTAATTAAAATACGTGAAAATAACAAAAAGGAGGATTTTGGATTATGAGACATATCATTAAAGCTACCTCAACGAAGATGCTCGTTGTAGCAGGGCTTCTAGTATTATTCGTCATCACTTCAGCAGGCTATGGTCAGGCTGCAACCAGCCTGACCTCTGAAGAAAAGTATTGGCTCACGTATCTGCGTGAGGAAGAGAAACTAGCCAGGGATGTATACATCACTATGTATAACCTGTGGGGCGTTCAAATATTCAATAACATCCAAGTTAGCGAACAGAGGCATATGGATTCCATCAAGAACCTTCTTGTCAAGTATGGAATTCCTAATCCTGCCGAAGGTAATGATATTGGGAAGTTTAACAATGAAACATTGCAAGAATTATATCACCAGCTGATAAAACAGGGAAGTAATTCTATGGTTGAGGCGCTTAAGGTTGGTGTATATATAGAGGAAACGGACATCGAGGATCTGAATTCCGGAATTGCATCGGCCATACACAGAGATATAAAGAACGTTTATACAAACCTTTTGCAGGGTTCGCTTAATCACCTCAAGGCCTTTGTTTCCAATCTGGCAACGCAGGGGATTATATACGAACCATAGCGTTCATCGCACCATTTTTCAAAACCCAACAGGAATAAGGAGAAGGTTTCAGAAATAAACTCGATGCAGTGAATCCCTACAATCATGGTTCTTTTTATGAAAGGAAAGACAGGATCAGATATGGTCCTGTCTTTTTTATTGAATTTTTCAATCTGTAATTTTCACTCGTAAGCGCAAAATGATTCTGCAGAGTGGATCCGGAAAGCATTATTCATTCCGATTCGTGGCGAGGATACAATGGCCTGGTTGACTTGGGATAAAAAAACATTATCGCGTGCATCATGGAAAGAATGATTTCGCTCATGGGAAAAAACATATCAATGGTATTGCATCATTCTGGTCCTACGCCAAAAGGAGACTCATGAAATTTCACGGTATCCCCAAAGCAACCTTTTATTTTCATCTCAAAGAGTGTGAATTCTGATTTAATCATCGGAATCAAAATATTTATCAACTTATACTGAAACTGATGAGAAATTAAATCGCTCATCTAGTCTAGACCCATAAAATATTAACCGGCAGGCTTCTTGCGGATAATTTCCTTACAGAGATCCAGGTAATCTTCTGCACCGTGGCTTTTGGGAGCGTATTCAAAAATGGATTGGCCAAAACTGGGGGCTTCAGCTACCGCAATATTTTCGCGAATAACGGAATGGAAAACCTGTGCACCAAACCGTTCTCGAACCTTATCCATGATGGCGTTGTTCAGCCTTTTTCGTGCGTCATAGCGTGTGGGAATGACCCGATACAAGGGCCCGTCTTTATGAAATTTCTTTTTGATTTCCTCGATCAAATTCAAAAGCCTGCTCATGCCCTTGAGCGCCAGAAACTCCATCTGTAATGGAATAAAAACTTCCTGACAGCTCACCAGCGCGTTAATGGTGAGCAGTCCTGATGCCGGCGGGCAATCAATGATAATATATTGGACATCGGAGACAGCCGACAGGCGGCTTTTCAGAATCATTTCCTTCTTGGGAAGGGCAGACATTTCCATTTCCAGCCGCGCCAGGTCGAGATTTGCAGGAAGAACTTTCATGCCCTTGATGTCCATGAGCGAATCGGTAATCGGTGTTGTTCCTTTCATCGCCGAATAAGTCGTGTTTTTCAGATCATGAGCGTTCAGTCCTAGAGAATAAGTCAGATGTGCCTGCGGGTCAAAGTCAATCACTAAGACTTTCTTCTTAAACAGAGTCAGGCCTGCAGCGACATTGAGAGCACAGGTTGTTTTTCCGACGCCTCCTTTTTGATTGCAAAAAGCGATAATGTCAGGACTGGACATGCTAAAATCTCCCGGAATAAGTTTCAGGACAGCTTGCAATGAATTCTTTGACGATTCCGGAAATTTCCGTGGCCTGCGCGCAAGGAATCTGACGCGCACCTCCCGCGTAATAAAAATAGGGCAGTTCGGCGCTCCCTACATGTTGCATTTTTAAGCCAGGTATTTCTTTTTTCATCAGGGAGCAAAACCTTTTCTATCAACATAAGAATGGTTATCCTGCTGCCAGTCGGCCAATCATTAGAAAACAAAAACAGCGGCGGCAACCACGGTCGTGTATTTGTTATCCATGCAGATCTTTGACTGGGTTACATTCAGCGTCCGGACAATCTTGCCGCTGATCTTAAAAATTTCTTTTTTCTCGTCCCAGCTTTCATCCACATTGAAATCAATGCCCAGCGTGGAGGCCAGCATGGCCGCGGCTAGGTCTTCAGCATGGTCACCGGTCTGCTTTTCAGTCAGGCCAAAGGCATGATGTTCGCTGATGTAGCCGTAAGATGATTTATCCGCAGGGATTGCGCAACCCACCGAAGCGGCAAGCAGCCGCTTGGGTTCATTACTGCAGCAGCGGCTCATGACGCAATAGGTAATCGCGCCCGGCACCAGCGATTTGAGCCCCTGCGACTTGGGGATCATTTTACAACCAGGAGGAAAGATGCTGGACACCTGAACTAAATTACATTTCTCAATACCGGCATTGCGCAAGGCGCGCTCAAAGGAATGTAATTCATCCTTGTGCGTGCCGACTCCTTTGGTGAAAAAAATCTTTTTAGGAACAAAATCCTGCATGGTCATCTCCTTTTGAAATAAATGCTCGGTTTCTTATGCTAGGGAATTATTAAACACCCAAGAAATCATGGTTGTCATTTACACGAAATTTCTTAGAATGCAAAATAAAATGATGAGGCAAGTCATAAACCGTTTGTCTTGCCTGAATTCTAAAAAAAGATTATATAAGACCATCTTTTAGGGGACGTCTTCGTGATGAGAATAATTTTAAGTTTAGTATTGGTTTTATCTTTTATTTTATCAGGTTGTATTGCCATACCGGATACCATTCAGGACGTCCGTGAATTACGTCAGGATCATGCTTCTTATTTTACCGACAGTGTCAAAAGCGAAGAGCTGTTGGCTGCCGCAAGTCAAGCCCGAATGGATGAAGATTATAACATCATCTACTTTTCGGTCTGGCACCAAAACGGTCCTTTTCACGCTCTGCCGGATAGTGTCCAGCAGGATTTCAGGAAATTTGCTCTCAAACCCGGTTATGGCGAAAACAAAAAACGGCATGCCCCGTCCTGGTTGAAAAAACTTCAACAAAACGCCACGCTCAAAAACTATCCTAACGCTTTATCTCGAGGGATCACCACCCGGAATACGAATTTACGGGTTTTGCCGACGTCCACGCCTGATTTCAGCAGCCCCGACGGCGACAGCTCCGCATGGCCTTTCGATAATCTGCAGCGCTCTTCCGTGCCCGTCAATACGCCGATTTATGTTTGCCATCTCAGCGCGGATAAAGCCTGGGCGCTGGTTGAAACTTCCCACACCTACGGTTGGATTTCGGTTGAGGATTTCGCTTCCGCGGACAACGAATTTATCAAAACGTGGAAATCAGGACGCTATGCGGTAATCATCCGTGATCATACGTCCATTCTGGATGAAAATGGCCGGTTCCTTGTGCGAGCGTCAGTAGGGCATGTTTTCCCTTTAACGGAACATTCGTCGGACAAGATGCAAATGCTGATCGCCGTGGCTGATCGAGACAGACAGGCGGTCATCAAACGGGGTTTCGTCTCAGTGGACGCTGCCGCAGAAAAACCAGTGCGCTTCAACCTGGTCAATGCAGCAAAGATAGCGAATGAAATGATCGGCGAACCCTATGGCTGGGGTGGACTTTACGGTAACCGTGACTGTTCCTCTATGACTCTTGATTTCTTCACCGTCTTCGGCATCTGGATGCCACGTCACTCGGAAGATCAGGTGAAAGAAGCAGGTGCTTACATTGACCTTTCCGGCCTTAGTCCCGAACAAAAAGAAAAAGTTATTCTGGAGAAGGGTGTCCCTTACCTCAGTCTTTTATGGCGTAAAGGACACGTCATGCTGTATATCGGATCAAAGGACGGCCGGGCACTCATCTTTCATAACGTCTGGGGCATCCGGACAAAAGATTTAGCAGGCCGTGAAGGACGGAAAATAATCGGACAGGCGGTGATTACAACACTCCAGCCGGGGCGGGAGTTGCGGGATATTGATTCGGCCGCCGGCTCTTTGCTTGATAACATTGCTGCTATGAATATCCTGGTTCCCGCCAATCAGGAGAAACCATCCCCATGATCAAATATAAAATTGTTCTGGAGTACGACGGCACTAACTACAGTGGATGGCAGGCGCAGCAAAACGCCAGAAGCATTCAAGGTGCCCTGATTGATGCGGCTGAAAAATTTCTGGACATGCCGGTGGAAATTCAGGGAGCGGGGCGCACCGACGCCGGTGTGCATGCGTTGGGGCAGGTAGCCCATCTGGAAACCACGCGTAAACTCAATAGTGAAACCTTGCGGATCGGACTCAACGATCTTCTCCCAGCCGGCATCAATGTCTTAACCGTGGAAAACGTTCACCCGCGCTTTCATGCCCGCCATTCGGCCGTCAGCCGGAGTTATCTGTATCTGATCGCTACCCGGCGCACCGCCTTCGGAAAGAAGTATGTCTGGTGGGTCAAGGACAAACTGCATACCGGCAAAATGCATCAAGCGCTGGCCGTTTTTGAGGGATTTCATGATTTCCAGTCTTTTGCCGACAAGAGAATGGATAAGGACGCCTCGACAAAAGTTGATGTTGAATCCGTGCGACTTGAACAATTTGGCGATATCATTGCTCTTAGGATTGTTGGTTCCCATTTTTTGTGGAAAATGGTCCGCCGCATCGTGGGCATGACTGTCGAAACCGGACGCGGCAATATCACGACCAAAGACCTGGAACAAATGCTTCGTGCCTATTCCGACGTTCCTGCACGCCACACAGCACCGCCTTCCGGTCTTTTTCTGGAAAGAGTTTTATACGAAGGCGATACATTACCGCAGATACAACCACCAATCCATGTGTTGTAAAATGACTAACGTGCTAAGTAATAACAACCCTGAATGAAAATTTCTGAACAAAGGAGGTTTTTATGAAAGCGTATGGCGCGGAATTTTTTGGGACATTCTGGTTGGTTTTGGGCGGGTGCGGCAGTGCGGTTTTGGCCGCCGCCTTTCCCGGTCTGGGCATCGGTTTCCTGGGCGTAGCCCTGGCTTTTGGATTGACCGTAATGACCATGGCTTTCGCCATCGGGCACATATCGGGCTGCCACCTTAATCCGGCCGTGTCGGTCGGTTTGTGGGCCGGTGGTCGGTTTCCCAGAAAACAGGTCATTCCATATGTGATTGCGCAAGTGCTGGGTGCGATAGTCGCAGGCGGCATTCTCTTCCTTATTGCCTCCGGTAAGGCTGGTTTTGATGTTTCCGCAGGTTTTGCCTCCAACGGGTTCGGCGAGCATTCCCCCGGCGGTTATTCTCTGCTTGCGGCGCTGATCACCGAAATCGTCATGACCATGATGTTTCTTGTCGTTATCCTTGGCGCGACGGACAAACGTGCACCGCAGGGATTTGCGCCCATTGCCATTGGACTCTGTTTGACGCTTATTCATTTAATTAGTATTCCGGTGACGAACACCTCTGTGAATCCTGCCCGGAGTACCGGCGTGGCCCTGTTTGCCGGTGGTTGGGCGCTTGCCCAGCTCTGGCTTTTCTGGATAGCGCCGATTGTCGGCGGTGCGCTTGGCGCAGCTATCTATCGGTTTATCGGCAGCACCAAAGATTAGTTGCGGCTCTGTGCTCACAAGGTGCAATAAGCCACTCCCTCCC
>CAZOPH010000037.1:0-15525 GCA_964581635.1 uncultured Smithella sp. | reverse complement strand
TCCACATAGACGCCGGTTGATACGTCTGGCTTGGATGTTGTGTAGGCTATGAATCCGGTGCCGCCCTGGTTGACGTAATGGAGAGGGTTCAGTACAGAAATTTGCGGTGGTACCCTATCGATCTTGACTTGCGAAGCCAGGATGGTTTCATTTTTAAAAAGGGAACAGTCTGTGACGGTCATATTAATAATGGCCGGGCCGTTCTTAAGTTTGAGCTCTTCAGTATTAATAGTCAGTTGGATACTTTTCTGCTTGTTGGTCTTGGAAGAGAAACTCTCCTCGGCTAAAATATGCGGTTTATTATCCTGAACAATTTCCACTTTGAGATGGGACAAACCGCTGTGAGCATCAGAAAAAGTAATGCCGACGTCTTTTTTCTTGCCAATGGCCCGGATATCCTGACTCAATTTAATAACCGGTTTTACCCGATCAAGATAATCAGCGAAATAAAGCCATCCCAACGCACCCACACACAAAACAATTACAGCAATCGCCACATAAGCGCCTATTTTTTTCATCACCTTGCTCCTCGATTTATGACATGAATGAATCCGCGGTTTTCATAATGACTTTTGACGCGGTTTGCAAGGAAAATATCCTTCTGCTTGCATAAAACCAAAAGACTTTAGGTCTTGATCTTGCCGATAAACGCTGTTATATTCTTGAAAAATAGCAAAATGGTAAACACACATGTTGGAAAATAGAAAAATCGTTCTGGGAATTACCGGGGGAATTGCCGCGTATAAAGCGGCGGAGTTGACCCGCGTTTTGATTAAAGCAGGCGCGCAGGTTCGGGTGATCATGACAACAAGTGCCACTCAGTTCATAACGCCGTTGACCCTGCAAACCCTTTCTTCGGGTCCGGTTTATACGGACATGTTTTTGCCTACCGACCAGTACGACATGGCGCATATCGCGCTTGCAGATTTTGCCGACGCGTTTGTGATTGCACCGGCGACGGGAAATGTGATCGGGAAGATTGCATCCGGCATTGCTGATGATCTCTTGACCACAACCATGCTGGCGCAAAACAAGCCGACCTTAATTTGTCCTGCCATGAATGACAAAATGCTGGCCAATCCTATCGTACAGGATAATATTCATAGGTTGAAACAATTCGGTTATTCGGTAATGGAAAGTGGTGTGGGAGAACTGGCCTGCAAAACATCAGGCTCCGGACGACTGCCGGAGATTCCGGCAATTTTAGATGCCATTGAATTTCTTTTAACCCCCAAGGACTATGCCGGGGAAAAATTTTTAATAACGGCCGGGCCCACGGAAGAACCACTTGATCCGGTGCGTTACATTACCAATCTCTCATCGGGGAAAATGGGTTACGCGTTGGCTAAGGCCGCGCATCAGCGCGGTGCGCAAGTGACGCTGATCAGCGGACCGGCCAAATTATCCCCGCCACCGGTCGCAAACATTATTTTTGTGCGAACCGCTCTGGAGATGTATCGTGCCGTAATGGATCATTATTCAAAAGCGACGGTGATTATCAAAGCCGCTGCGGTAGCAGACTATCGGCCTAAATCAAAGGCCTTGGAAAAAATCAAAAAAGATGAGGGACTGACGGGAATTGAGCTGACCCGCAATCCGGATATCATCGCTGAAATCGGTGCCAAAAAGAAAAAAGGCATACTGGTGGGTTTTGCCATGGAGACACAAGATTTGCTTGCCAACGCCCGGCAGAAACTGATTAAAAAAAACATGGATATGATTGTCGCCAACAGTTTGCGGGAAGAGGGCGCCGGTTTTCAGACGGACACCAATATCATAACGATGATCGATAAAAATGGCAAAACGGTTGCCTTGGACAAAATGACCAAAATGGACGCGGCGCACGCGATACTGGATCATATCAGGACTTTAAAAAACAAGAAAGGCCAGCGCAAAAAAATATGACAGAAGCTTTCTCGCCATCTTCATCTGATCAGATCCAAGATGAATTACTGTCTTTAGTGAGGTCCGTCAAAGGGCAGGTCTTGAATGCTAACAATTTGTACGTTGAAGTGGATTGGGGGAAATCCTTGCCACCCAAGAAAAAAAATTCAAACGTTACGACACATGATGGAGAACCCTTAAAGGATCTTCTCAGGGAAGTTACTGGTTGCCAAAGATGTTCATTAGCCAAGACAAGAAAAAATATTGTTTTCGGCGACGGCAACGCAGCGGCGAAAATTGTCTTTGTCGGAGAAGCGCCGGGTGCGGATGAAGATGCGCAAGGCCTGCCTTTTGTGGGTCGCGCAGGACAGCTCTTAACAAATATTATCAAGGCTATGGGACTTGCGCGAAAAGATGTTTACATCTGTAATATCCTTAAATGCCGCCCGCCCGGAAACCGCAACCCTTTACCGGATGAAATTAGATTATGCGAGCCTTTTTTGAAGCAGCAGCTGCAGCGAATATCTCCCCAGATTATTTGCGCGTTGGGATCCTTTGCGGCGAAGACTCTTTTAAAAACCGAAACACCGATTACGGCACTGCGCGGACGTTTTCAGACTTATGAAGGGATCAAGCTGATGCCGACCTATCATCCGGCCTATCTGTTAAGAAACCCGTCCGCCAAGAAACAAGTCTGGGAAGATGTCCAGTTGATCATGAAGGAAATTGAACTGAGCGAACGATCATAAGGTTAAGAAGAGGTGTTGTCATGTTAAAAAGATTATCCTTCTTATTGCTGCTGATCCTCATCGCGACAGCCGGCTTTGCTCATGCGCAGGATAAGAAACCTGTATTTCATGTGATCAATCTGGAAGGTGTCATTACCGCACCCTCGGCGCACTATGTCGCTGGAAGCCTGGAAGAAGCGCAGAAAGCGGGCGCGGATGGCATGATTATTTTACTGGACACGCCAGGGGGCCTGGACACAGCCATGCGAGACATTGCCAAAAGTATTCTCAATGCGTCCCTGCCGGTCATTGTGTATGTCTATCCTTCAGGCGCCCGCGCTGCATCGGCCGGGGTAATCATCACGCAAGCCGCGCATGTCGCTGCCATGGCGCCCGGCACTAACATCGGAGCGGCCCATCCGGTGGAGATCGGCATCGGGGGCAGTGGCCAAATGGACAAAACCATGTCCAAAAAAATAGAGAATGACGCGGCGGCTTATGCTCGCAGCATCGCCAAGACTAGAGGCCGCAGCGAGGAATGGGTGGAAAAAGCGGTGCGTCAGAGCGAATCCATCACGGCGGATGAAGCTTTGAAGTTGAAAGTCATTGATGTTGTGGCCCCGGATATTGAAAAATTATTGGTTGCGATTAATCAGAAGGAAGTAAACGTCGCCGGTAACCAAAGAAAGATATCCACAACCCATGCCATTTTAAATACTAAAAAGATGGGCACGCGACAAGGAATTCTGGCGGCGATTTCCAATCCCAATATCGCTTATCTTCTTTTACTGATCGGACTGGCCGGTCTGTATTTCGAGTTTTCTACACCGGGTGCGATTTTGCCCGGTGTGATTGGCGGTATATCCCTCCTGTTGGCGTTCTTTGGTCTTTCGACCCTGCCGGTGAATTATACGGGAGTATTGCTGATTTTGTTCAGTATTATTTTATTTATCGCGGAGATAAAAATTATGAGTCATGGCATGTTGACGGTTGGTGGGGTGATATCCCTGGCGCTGGGGTCTTTCATTCTGTTTGACACACCCGAACCCGCGCTGCGAATTTCTTTACAGGTCTTGATTCCTGCGATATTAGTCGCTTCCGGTTTTTTTGTTGTGGTTATCTGGCTGGCCGTTAAGGCGCAAATGAGGAGGCATTATTCGGGAAAGGAGTCGATGATCGAAGGACAGGGCGAAGCCAGAACGGCGATCGACGGCGAAGGAAAAGTTTTTTTTCAGGGTGAATACTGGACGGCGCAGAGTGATCAATTCATTCCTCAAGGAGCAAAAGTCAGAATCAAGAAGGTTGAAGGTCTGAATCTGATCGTTGAAGAAATAAAGAAATAAGAAAATAATCGATATAAAAGGAGGAATTATTATGTTGGGATCTTTACCAATACCCCTGCTGGTTGTTATCGTATTGGTGGTTATGTTCCTGGCTTCGGCGATTAAGGTGCTTAACGAATATGAACGAGCGGTCCTTTTTCGCTTGGGCAGAATTCGTGAAATCAAAGGGCCGGGCCTAATCATTATCATTCCCGGTATTGATAAGATTGTCCGCATCGATATGCGCACCATCACGATGGACGTTCCGTCGCAGGATGTCATAACCAAAGACAACGTATCCATCAAGGTCAACGCGGTGGTTTATTTCCGTGTCCTAGACGCCAATGCCGCTGTCGTGAACGTGGAAAATTATCTTTTTGCCACATCCCAGTTGGCACAGACGACATTGCGGAGTGTTTGCGGCCAGGTGGAGCTGGACGAAATTCTTTCCGAGCGTGAAAAAATCAATTTGCATATCCAGGAGATTCTGGATCGCAGCACGGATCCCTGGGGAATCAAAGTATCTTTAGTCGAAGTTAAGCACATCGATCTACCCGAAGAGATGAAACGCGCCATGGCCAAACAGGCGGAAGCCGAAAGAGAAAGAAGGGCAAAGGTTATCAATGCAGAGGGTGAATTCCAGGCCGCACAGAAATTGATTGATGCGGCGGCGTTGATGGAAACGCAGCCCATGTCGTTGCAGTTGCGTTATTTGCAGACGTTAAATCAGATCGCATCAGAAAATAATTCGACAACTGTATTTCCGATACCGATTGATTTGTTTAAACCATTTTTAAAATTAGTGGAAAAACAATAAAATAAAGGGGTGGGTTTTTAGCTCCTGCCCAAAAAATATTATTGAAGGAGAAAGTTATGCCAAGTGAAAAGCGAAACGTTATTACCGGCGGACTTATTTTAATTACTCTGGGTGTTTTAATCTTTATCAGCAAGACCAGCAGTTACAGCTTTGGCCAGACCTGGCCGATTTTACTGATTGTGATCGGCATCAGTACGCTGATTTACAGATTTCGGGCTATCGAGGGCTGGTTTGTCGCCACGGTTGGTGTGATCTTTTTGATTATCGAGTTCTATGGTTTTGATCTGTACAAATATTCTCAGTATATTTTGCCGGTTATTCTGGTCTTGCTGGGGATCTTTGTCTTATTGAAACGCCGCAGACACTAATGGCAAAATCGCCTGCATAAGAAACTTTTTCATTATGCTCTTTAAACAGAAAAAAGCGCTTGTGATCAGCGATTTTGACGGTACCATTTGTACCGTGGATGTGGGCAACAAAGTCTTAAGCCACTTTACAAACAAAAGTTGGAATGACATTGATCGTCAGTATGTCCAAGGGAGTGTCGGTTCACGCGAGGCCTACAGCAGGATCGCGCCGTTGATGACCGCAAATCCGATGCGTCTCAATGCTTATGTGTTGAAACTGGCAAAAATCGATCCCTTCTTTGCAAGATTTTATCGTCTCGCGAGGGAAAAAGGAGTGGATGTGAAAATCGTTTCAGACGGACTCGATTTTTACATCCGCGCAATTATGGAAAAACATCGTCTGGGTGAAATCGAGTATTTTGCCAATACCGTCGTTTTCGGCCACGATGATTCTCTGGCATTTAATTTTCCGCAGGCCAATGAATTATGTGGTCGTTGTGGAACATGTAAAAATAAAATTTTAAATGACTATCGCCTGATGTATGAAAAAATCATTTACATCGGTAATGGTCATTCCGATATCTGTCCGTCGAGATGCGCGGATCTGGTTTTTGCTAAAGAAGTGCTTTTAAAAAAGTGCGAGGAAGAAGGAGCAACACCGTATCAGTCGTTTCATGATTTCCGTGCGATTTCCGAATATCTGAAGAATAATTTTTGATGGACGGGGAATATTCAACACCTTCGTTTACCGGCAAGGGATTTTGTTATGAGTATATCAAAAAAAATTAAAGCATCCATTTCACAATCGTCCATGATTCGTAAAATGTTTGATGAGGGGTTGATCCTGAAAAGGAAATACGGCGCGGATAAGGTCTATGATTTCAGCTTGGGAAATCCTAACGTGGAACATCCGGAAGCCTTTAAAAAAGAACTCATTCATATTGCCAATCAGGAGATCGCGCTCAAGCACGGCTATACGCCAAACGCTGGCTATCTGAAAACACGACAGGCTGTGGCCCAAAAAATAAGCAAGATGACCGGGTTGAACATAACAGCCGATCACGTGGTGATGTCCTGTGGGGCAGGCGGCGCGCTCAATGTAATCTTGAAGTCTCTTCTTGATCCGGGCGATGAAGTCATTATTCTCAAACCTTTCTTTGTTGAATATCCTTTTTACATTGAAAATTATGGCGGTGTTGTGAAATATGCAACAACCCGCGCTGATTTTTCTCTGGATATTGCCGCCATTTCCAAAGCCATTACCCGGAAGACAAAAGCCATCATCATTAACTCGCCCAATAATCCGACCGGCAGGGTTTACAGCAAAAAAAATATCACGGATCTCGCCAGGCTCTTAAGAGAAAAGAGCCGGACTCAGCATAGGACAATCTACCTCATCTCGGATGAACCGTATGCGGAAATTGTCTTTGACGGTGTTACGGTTCCCAGTATATTAAAAGCCTACTCCAACAGTATTATTGCTTATTCCTATTCTAAGACATTGTCTCTACCGGGAGAAAGAATCGGCTACATTGCCGTTCATCCGAAGATAAGCGAAGCGGCCGATCTGATCAGCGCGCTGATTTTATGCACCCGTATTTCGGGTTTTGTAAACGCACCGGCGCTCATGCAACGGATTGTGGCCAATCTTCAGCATGTAACCGTTCACGTTGCAACCTATCAGAAAAAGCGCGATATGCTGTGCCAGGGACTGGCCAGGGCCGGTTATCAATTCAACAAGCCGCAGGGAGCTTTTTATTTATTCGTGAAAAGTCCGATTCCTGATGATGTGAAATTTGTCCAGATGCTTTTGCAGAAAAACATTCTGGTCGTTCCCGGCAGCGGTTTCGGTTGCCCCGGTTATTTCCGCATTGCCTTTTGTGTCGATAATGCGACGATCGTCAATGCTATGGATGGATTTGCTCAAGCAATGAAAGAATGCGAATAATCAATAAATGATATTTTCAATTTCCCGGATCAGGTGCTGAAGCCTTTTGGGTGAAACAGGGTAGGGGGTTTTGAGCTCCTGTGCGAAAAGCGAAACTTTGTATTCTTCGATCATCCAGTAAAGCTCATCCATTTTATTCTTTTTTTCCGCTGACACAGTGGATGCCTCGTTGTTCGTAATTTCCTGAAACTTTTTCGAATAAATCGCAACATCCTGTAATTTGGTTTCCGTGGCTGCCAGATTTAGACTGCCGCGCTCGGCCCGTATCGACAGAGCTTTCAGATAGCGTGGCAAGTCGCGCAGATGGTCAAAGGCATACAGCTCCGGGAAATTTACGGGAATAAGATCGTGCAGATCGGCCCGGGTGCTTTTTAGAAATTTGAGCACGGGATTATTCGTCCGGTTTTTTTGCATCAGTTTTTGCAACGCATCATGAGTATCCGTAAAGCTCTTGAGAACCGGTGTTATGGCGGCAACAACCTGCTGCCCGTATTGCAGGATTTTTGCATTGACGGTATGGGCATGATTGATAAACTCTTCAGAACTGCGCCAGGATTTATAAAACAAATCCTTTTTAACACGATTCATCATGGACTGCTCCATCTGTCGGGGATTGCCGATGTTCACAGCCCAAATTTTCAATTCGCCGCCCAGGATGATACTTTTTTTAAGTTGTTTGAGTTTGTCTGTGAAAAAAATATCGTAAAGCGCGGCAACACCCTGGAGGTGATTGGCGGCGGCTTCCTGCGGATTGGAGAAAAGACGCAAATGGATAACACCTTCCGTTACTTGCAGGGCGGGATACGCATAGCCTGTTAAACCGTGTTTTCCCATAAGCTCAATATTTTCGGGTAACCGGCCAAAATTCCAGCAGGTAATGTCATCCTTTTCCCATTGCCGGCGATAGGTGGTGAGGGAGGTTTGATGGACCTGTTGGGCCAGTTCTTTTTGCAGTTCTCCGATATCCCGGCTGTTCTTAACTTCACTGCCCTGATCATCAATCACACTGTAGCGGATATTCAAATAAGGCGGCAACTTATCCAAGGCCCATGAACCGACCGGCACCGTCAATGCATATTTTTGGAATAAAAACTTGCTTAAAGCCAGCGGCAAAGAGTTATCCTCAATTGTTGTCTGATCGCTGAATACCTTTGCAATTTGAATCAGCGGTGGCAGCTTTTGCCTGGCATTTTTGGGTAGAGACTTCAGCATATAGAAGACCTTTTCCTGTAATAGAGACGGCAGATGTCTTTCAATATTTTCAGACGCTGCCTTGGAAACCAGCCCTATCGGCACTGAGACGGTCACGCCATCTTCCGCAACTCCTGGTTCAAAGCGATAATGGCAAGCGAAGGCTGCATTGCCGATTTTAATCTGATCGGGGCATTGATTTAGTTCCCGGGGGTCGGGATCGTGGGCGATGAAGTCTTCTTCCCTGAGACGCAAAAAATCGTCGTTTCCTTTGTCTTTGATTAGTTTCTGTAAGGAGCGGATGTCCGAAATCAGCGGCAATCTCTGCTCGTAGAGCTGGGCTAACGTATCTTCATCAACGGCGATGCCGCGTTTACGCAGCTTATCTTCCATTGTCTTTGTCTTCTCCCATAAAGACAGGTTGTGTTCCAGAAAGGGAAGTTTACGCCCGACTTCCCCCATCACCAGCGCTTCGCGGACGAATATCTTTTTGGCCTCCTCCGGGTTAATGCGTTCATAGGGAACCGTTCTTTGTTCCACGATGGTCAATCCAAATAAGATAACTTTTTCCAGGGCCACAACCTGACCGCGATTTTTTTCCCAGTGTGCCGCCCAATGGGTGTAACGACAATGATCCCTGCCCAGCTCTTCCAGCCATTCACTCTGAATGTTGGCTGCGTTACGGGCAAAAACCCTTGAGGTCAGACTGATTTCCGAAGCGACGATCCAGGGTCCGCCGCGGTTGAAAAGCCCGGAGCCCGGATAAAGCATCACCTCGCGGCTTTTCGCGGCCGTATAAAAATTTTTTTCTTTTTTCTGCGCGATGTTGGAAAGATAACCGCTGAGAATACAGCGGTGAATCTTATCGGAGATCGTCTGATTAATTTCGATTTTTGCGGGTTTCCTGTTCTTTTGTACTATGTTTCTTCCGCTGATAATCTCCATAATCTGATGGTATATATCCCGCCATTCCGTCATGCGCCGGTATGAAAGAAAATGATCGCGGCAGAATTTTCTCAACTTACCTTGCGATTGCATTTTTTCGAGTGAATCGGAATAACGGTTCCATAATTGCAAGTAGGTGAGAAAATCTGATTCCGGATGCTGGAATTGAGCATGTGCGGCTGTGGCCTGATCGATTTTATCATAGGGGCGTTCACGGGGATCCTGGATGCTCAGCGCCGCAGCAATGACGGTTATTTCATTTAGACAGCCTTCTCGCTTCGCTTCAATGATCATCCGTGACACCCGTGGGTCCAACGGAAATTGAGACATGGTCCGGCCAATTTCAGTCAGTTTGTAATGTTCCGTTTCTATCTCAATCTCATCGCGGGTGAGCGCGCCGAGATCGCGCAGGATTTCGATACCGTCACGGATATTTTTAGGGTGGGGCCGGTCGATAAAGGGAAAGGAAGTGACCAAGCCCAGATTTAAAGCTAGCATACGCAGGATTACGCCGGCCAGATTGGAGCGCAGGATCTCCGGCGTCGTATAAAGAGGCCTGTCGGCGAAGTCTTCCCGGGAGTAAAGGCGGATGCAAATGCCGTCCTGAACGCGGCCGCACCGTCCTTTCCTTTGCTCGGCGCTGCTGCGCGAAACGGGTTTGATCGGCAGTCCGGTGGTTTGACTGCGGGGATTATATTCCAGAATGCGCGCGAGCCCCGCGTCAATCACGTATTTGATGCCGGGGATAGTGAGGGATGTTTCCGCGATATTCGTTGCCACGATGATTTTCTGCTGAGTAGCGGGGGAAAAAACAAGCCTCTGATTTCCTGCGGACAGTCTGGCAAATAAAGGCAACACCAGACCGGAGCAACGTTTTGCCAGGCGCTCGCACGTTTCACGAATATCCTGCTCGGTGGGCAAGAAGATAAGAATATCCTCAAAGCGACTTTCCTGCTGTAATTGTTCCACACAGGCCACGGCTTCTTCAACATAAGTCGTTTCTCCCTTTTCTTCCCGGACCGGATCGATGGGCCGATAGCGCACCTCAACCGGATACATCCTCCCGGAAACTTCGATTACCGGGGCGTTATCGAACGCCTGGGAAAATTTGGCCGTGTCAATAGTGGCCGAGGTGATTATCAGTTTCAGGTCTTTTCTTTTCAAAAGCAGCGTTCGCAGATAACCTAAAATAAAATCAATATTGAGGCTGCGCTCGTGAGCTTCATCCACAATGATCGTTTCATAGGCCAGCAAATCCCGATCCTGAACCGTCTCGGCAAGCAGCATGCCGTCGGTCATGACTTTGATAAGCGGTTCAGTTGATGTTTTTTCTTCAAAGCGGATTTTGTATGCAACGGATTCGCCGCAGAGCTGGCCC
This sequence comes from uncultured Smithella sp., assembly GCA_964581635.1. Classification (GTDB taxonomy): domain Bacteria; phylum Desulfobacterota; class Syntrophia; order Syntrophales; family Smithellaceae; genus UBA8904. The sequence goes on along the minus strand of CAZOPH010000037.1, from coordinate 4,965 downwards.
AGCTCTAAAGCGATACGCGACGCGATGCTGACAGCGGCTATTCGCCGGGGCTGAGTTAGCCCGATGATTCCACGCAGACCAAGGCCCGCCGCCAGACACATCTTGGGTATCTGAGTCGTCTTGCCCGAACCGGTTTCACCGGTAATGACGACAACCCGATCTTTCCGAATGGTGTCGATAATAAGCTGCCGTTTGGCTGTGATGGGCAGTTCGAGAGGAAATCCAAAAGCGGGAACGCTCCGCTTCCGATTCTGCACGCGCTGGCGCGACACATCAAATCTTCTTTGCAGCTTCAATAAATGATGATGTGCCAGGTCCGGTCGCTGGAGATTTCGGATGCCAATGGCTTTAAGTGCCTGCAGAAGATAGTCATAATCAGCGATCATGATCTCCTCTGCATGATGTTTAATCTGCCGAATCAGTCGGCTATAAGGATGGTTTGGGGACAACGGTTATCTCGCTAAGGGCGCCAGCCGAAATCAATTGGCATGTCTTTCGGCGCTTCTAGTTCGACGCCGGTTTCAATGCTTTTCTTTTGCAATGCGGGTAAATCCACAAACCAGACAAATTTCGTGGTATCTTTTTCCGACGGCTCCGGATTGTGTTTGAAGGTCAGTTTTATTCTTTCGTCACGGGGTTGCGGTACAGGTTCCTCGACGCGCAACCTGACGGGGGTGTTGCCCGCGTTTTTGGCTTCGATCAGCCATTGCCATTGACGCTTCTGTTTATTCTGAAAAATTCTTGCAGTACCGGATTTGTCGGCTATGGTTAGAGAATTGACGGTAATAAAAGGACTATTACCGAAATAAATATCTGCTTCCTTGCTGGCCAGGGCGAATTGCCGCTTGCCGATCATCGCGCCGTCAATGACGAAGGTCGCCTGTCCGGAAGGTATTTCAACGGGTTGCAGCAGTTTAATCTGCGCCTGAAGAAAGACTTGCGGTGACAGGCTGGGACGGGCCAGAAAAAGGAATTGGGCAGGCCAGGTTTCCTCTTTGATTTTCAAACGCTGTCGGCTGCCCGCCGTCAGGGTCTTTTTCCCCACTGACCAGACCGCGTAAGTGGTATAGGTTGTTTCCACTGGAGTTAGTTCCATCCCCGTCTCGTCAGCTTCCGCTGTTTCGAGCGCAGCGATCGCGGACTTTGCCTTGCGAGACGATTTGTAGAGCACGGCCGTTTTCGGTTTAATGATCCACGGTGATAGTTCCGGAGGTGCGACGGTTTTGACCGGCTGCAACGTTGCCAAATTGATCAGGGCCAGTTTCCAGTCTTCTCCCGTGGATTGCCAGATTTCCGCGTCCCAGGAAAAGCTAATACTGTTGGAGGAAGGAAGGGCTTCCAGACGGTAAAGAGGTTGCCAGCCGCAACCGCCCACCGTATAGCTGTAGTTCAGGATGGAGTCATTCTGTATTGGGCCGGATAGGGTAACCGTGGCCTCCCAAGCTTTTTCACTTTTTCCGGCAGCCTGGTCTAGTTTATCCTGAAGCTCTTTAATTTCTTTGTCGACTTTTTCCAGTTCTGTTTCAAAGACATTTTTTTCAGAATAGATTTTACGGCTGTTTCTACCGATGGCCGAAGACAGATTGTCCGCTTCAGCGATGGTTTTAGCTTTTGCCTTGGTCTGGGCCTGCCAGAACTGAATCTGAACATCCAATGCCTTCATTTTCGCCTGCATTTCCTTTTTTTCGTTCAGGGATTTTTTCAGTTGGGCGCGCAGTTGGGCGATTCTGTTTTCATCAACACGCGTTATAGATTTTACCTGGATGTCGTCTATTTTCATCCGATTTGCCGAAGATGAGGCAACAACCAGGGATTCCGGGTCAGCCTGAGGAGGTAAAGCAATTATAACCTGATTTTTATTGACACTTGCGGACGGTGAACGGACCTTTATCGTTTCCTCAACTTTGGCTGAATGAGGGAAAAGGGTTACCTCTTTTACCGTGGCCCAAGACACACGGGTCAGAATTAACAAACCAACAAAAATGACCGGCAACACCATCGCGAATAAACGCTTCTGTTTGTTCGGGAACATATTGTAGTCCTCTCTTTTACATGTTCATGCTCTTTTTGATTTTGACGGCAATTTGTTGAACCTCATTCATTACATCCAATTCATGAATTGTAAGCAGTTGGCGGTTTTCCATAACAACTTTGCCGTTAATAATAACCGTATCGACATCCGCGCCGTTTGCCGCGTAAACCAGATGAGAGAATTCGCTATAGATCGGTGTGAGATGAGGCTTATGCATGCCCAGAATAATGATGTCAGCTTTTTTACCGACCTCCAGCGAGCCGATGAGATGATCCATATTCAGAGCCTTCGCACCGTTAATGGTTGCCATGCGCACAACCGTTTGTGTGTCCATGACCGTTGGATCAAGACGGGCGACTTTATGAAGTTTGGCCGCCGTGGACATTTCTCTGATCATATCGAGCGTGTTGTTGCTGGCGCAGCCGTCCGTGCCTAGTCCCACAGTGATGCCTGCCTTGAGCATATCCGGTACAGGGGCAACTCCGCTGGCCAGCTTCATATTACTGGCGGGATTGTGTGACACCTTGCAACCGTATTTTGCGAAAAGATCCATATCCTCAGCGGAGAAATAAACGCAGTGGAAGGCGAGGAGTCTTTCATGGAGATAGCCGATATCTTCCAGAAAGGCCAACGCGCTTTTCCCGAATTTTTCCTGAAGCACACGGCATTCCGATTGATTTTCTAAAAGGTGAACTCCCAGCATCATTTGATAATTATCGGCTATTTTCTGAGCGTCTCGAAGCAGGGCGGGTGAGCAGGTGTAAAGAGCATGGGGCTCCACCATGATATTGATCAGAGGGTCATTGTGCCATTTTTCAGCAAGCATACGCGTATAAGCCAGGCCTTCTTCCGGTGTTTTACAACTGGGAGAAGGAAAATCGAAAAGGACTTCGCCAAGTAGGCAACGCATACCCGCGGCTTTTGCCGCACGGGCTGTTTCATCCTCGAAAATATACATATCGCAGAAGGTTGTTGTCCCGGATTTGATCATTTCCGCGTTGGCAAGCAGTGATCCCCAGTAGGCAAGGTGAGAATCGACGTTTTTAGCTTCGGCAGGAAAAATATAATGATTGAGCCAGTCCATCAGTTCCAGATCATCCGCTATCCCGCGAAAACAGGTCATTGCCGCGTGCGTATGGCAGTTTACAAAGCCCGGCAGGATTATAGAGCCCTCAGCGTTAATTGTTTTTTTCGCTTTATATTTTGGGAGAATATTCTCTGCTTTGCCAACGTTCAGGATAGAAGATGCGTGAATCGCAATAGCCGCCTTTTCCAGGCATGTATTATGATCATCCATCAGCAGAGCTTTCCCGCCGCAAATGATGAGGTCAATGTCTTGCATGTGTTTATCCTTCCCGCAAAGCTGTTGATGCTTATCATAAAATCCTGACATGCTTCAAGAAACAAAAAGGAATTCTTTTCTTGAGTCATGACGATTAATGGACATCAAATCCTTGACACGCCAAATTAAAAATAATATAAACCGCACGGTTTCTTCAAGGGATGAACATTGGGCCTGGGTGGCGGAACTGGTAGACGCAAGGGACTTAAAATCCCTCGGTCCTTGTGACTGTGTGGGTCCGATTCCCACCCCAGGTACCAATAAATACAAAGGCTTATGCACCATAAAGTGTATAAGCTTTTTTTGTTTCGCTACGATTGGCTACGATATTTTCATTCAACCTTGTAATTTGGAAAAATCAATATGTTCTGGATTTTAACCTAACATATGGTATTAAGCATTTCGTCCGGCCGGATATAGTAAAACAGTAAGGAGATTTTATGAGAACTTTCAGTAAAAGATACATGGGCATTTCCACCGTTACACTTTTTGCGGCATTTATATTGATTACAATGATTGGTTGTTCTTCGTCGGCACCTTCGATTGAGCCTGACAATCTATACATAGAACACAAGCAACCTGTTTCGCAGACACCCTGCAAGAAGCACCGCTGCGAAGGTACTTTTTCAGTGGTTTATTCACGTGAGCAACCCTCAGGGAAGTGTGAGGTCCAGTTTCAGGTGCCCTGCATGCCTTACCCATGCAATAAAGACACAGGCCTTTGTGTTACCGAATGCAAGATGGACAAAGACTGTATACCGGGAGCAAAATGCAACGTTGTGACAAGGCAATGTGTTTCAGTCGGGTACGATTGTAAAGATAGCTATACTGTCATTTCTCCCGGTGGCGTAGGCAATGCCGAAATCGATTGCAGGCCTTACAAGTGCTCAGCAGGCGTCTGCCGTGATACATGTTCCACAACAAATGATTGCAGCCATGGATATGATTGTCAAGGCGGTCGTTGTTATCTAAAATAAAAAAGGGAGAACCAATTTAAGGAAGCTCTTATCAATTGTGAATAAATTCAGTTGATCCCTCAAGATAGCTTCTGGCCTCCTGTAGAAAAAATCTGAATGAAAAATTAACATGAAGGGGTGAAGATCATGAGAACACAACCGGGAAAGATTCCTGCAACCATCAGCACAACCGAATTCATCGTCAAAATTCTTCAGATCGCTCCACGACTGCCGTCAATGATCTTCAATCTGGTTAAAGGCCTGAAAAGTATTGGAAGCAGTACCGACAATTCCTGGGGGCTGCAACTGGAACGGACCTCAAAATTGTACCCGGACAACCCGGCAGTGAAATCACCGGATGGATCCCTGACTTATCGTGAATTGAACGAAAGGGCCAACCGTTTTGCTCATTATCTGCTGTCGAAAGGTGTCGGCAGAAGTGATGTCGTTACGCTTTGCTTTGAAAACCGGCCCGACCTGCTTGCCGCCTTCTGTGGATGTGCCAAAGTGGGCGCGATAGCCTCACTCATCAACACGAATCAGCGGGGCGAATCCCTCATTCACAGCTTCAACCTGAACAAGGGAAAAGTTGTCATCATCGGCGAGGAATGCTACAGCTTTTTCAGTGAAGCACG
>CAZOPH010000036.1:6933-15809 GCA_964581635.1 uncultured Smithella sp. | reverse complement strand
GCTTCGGTATTTTCCTTGGTGTCGCCGGTGATAATGCCGACATTTTCAGGATCGAAATGCAGGCCAAATTCCACCCACTTCGAATTGGACAGAGCTTTAAGAGGTGAAGCATACCAGGCTCGTCCACCTTTTTCCATGACGGACAAAATAGCTTCCCTGGCGATCCAGGTTTTGCCGGAACCGGTCGGCGCAATCACCAGGCAATCATTTTGCTTGATGGCGTCCAGTGCGCGTACCTGAAATTCATCCGGAACAAAAGGCGCGGTATCCGGCTTCCCGATTTGCGCCAGAACGCTTTTGAGCGACGATGCAATCTCCGGCTTCATAAAAAATTTCACCTCCGGCCGCTGAAATTTTCGACCGGAAAAGGAATGTTTATGCTGGATGGGTATATTTTTGCGGATCATCTTTTCTTTCATGATTGTTTATTTGTAGCATAATGCTAATTAATGGTAAAGGATCGGCCCTATCCTGTGGAAACTTATTTATGATCAATGCGTAATTTATCATTATCTATTTGAAATAATAATTGTTTTGGGCGGCATGGACGTTGTCAGCCTGACCTTGAAAAAAGAAAAACCTCTCCGCGTTCAATCGTTATTTTCAAGAGGTATGGCATTCAATGTTTTATTCGTTTATATTTCAATATTGAACGTTTCTTTCAACGCCACAAATTTTTAAACCTTACCCAGACCTTTCCAAACAACAAAATGACATACAATATTCTAATACTTTCAGTTATTTAAAAAATATTATCTCTTTCCTTATCATTTGGCATACTTATTTCATAATAAATTAACAATTATGTTAATTTTTCAAAGGTGTGGAGAATCAGGATCATGAAAAAAGTTATGCAAACAGCTCTTTTAGTTGGTTTTATTGTTCTGACAACAGCTACTTTCAGCTTTGCCCAGTTCAGCGCCGCTGGAAATGCCGCGTTCCCCTTCTTTCATTTTGGCTGCCTGATTATCGGCGGATTGATTATTGTTTCTTTAAAACGTAAATACGACAAACTGTATTTAAGCGAAGCGATTGGTTCTTTCGCCCTTTACACAATCCTCATCGCCCTTTTCACCGTACCGGTTGTCGATGCGATTAAAACCCTAATTAGTTAAACCCTTCCCTCCATTATAGTACCAGAAGTAAAGCCCCCGCGCATTCCCTGGCGGGGGTTTTACTTTAGGGAAGAAAAAATACTTTACAGCATCCACTATTTCAATTATTAAACTCGTCGCTTATGTTTTTTTACGTCAGAAAAATATTTCTTTCTAAAGGAGATTAAAGATATGGCTAAACGTGTTTACACATTCGGGAAGGGTATTAATGAAGGCAGAGCCGAAATGAAAAACCTTCTCGGCGGCAAAGGAGCAAATCTGGCCGAAATGTCCAACTTGGGGATTCCGGTACCCGCGGGATTCACGATCACTACCGATGTCTGCGTGGAATTCTATAACAACAATAAGCAATTCCCTTCAGGCCTGGCCAAAGAAGTTGAAACGGCATTGAAAAAAGTCGAAAGCTCCATGGGAGCAAAATTCGGCGATCCGGCCAATCCGCTTCTGTTATCCGTCCGCTCCGGCGCGCGCGTCTCGATGCCGGGCATGATGGACACCGTTCTCAATCTTGGTCTGAATGATGAAACGGTTGACGGGATCATCCGCAAATCCGGCAACGACAGATTCGGCTGGGATTCCTATCGGCGCTTTGTTCAGATGTACGGCGACGTCGTCATGGGCTTAAAACCAAAAGACAAGGACGCGCATGATCCGTTCGAAGAAGTCATGGATGAACTCAAAGCTGAGAAAGGCGTTAAAGCCGACCTTGACCTGACCATTGACGACCTGAAAGAACTGGTCAGCCGTTACAAGCAGCTCATCGTAAATAAGTTAGGCAAGGAATTCCCCTCTGATCCCAAAGAACAACTCTGGGGCGCCATTGGTGCGGTTTTCATGTCATGGGACACGCCGCGCGCCGTCCTGTATCGCAAGATGAATAACTACGATGATAAATGGGGCACCGCCGTTAACGTTCAGGCCATGGTATTCGGTAACCGGGGTGAAAGTTGCGCAACCGGCGTCGCCTTTACCCGCGACCCCGCCACGGGTGAGAACCTGTTCTACGGCGAATACCTGATCAACGCCCAGGGCGAAGACGTCGTCGCCGGCATCCGCACCCCGCAGCAGGTCACCAAAGAAGGCTCCCTGCGTTGGGCCAAAGACAACAACATCACCGAAGATGAACGGGCCGCAAAATATCCTTCGCTGGAAGAATATATGCCCGCCGCCTATTCGGATCTGGCCAATGTTTATAACAAACTGGAACAGCATTACAAAGAAATGCAGGACATTGAATTTACCATTCAGGATCAGATGCTCTGGATGCTGCAGACCCGCACCGGCAAGCGCACGGCGGCCGCCGCAGTCAAGATCGCCGTCGATATGGTCAATGAGAAACTTATCGACAAAAAGACGGCACTATTACGCATCGACCCGGCATCTCTGGATCAACTGCTCCACCCGACGTTTGACCCCGCGGCAACCCGCAACGTCATCACCAAAGGGCTGCCCGCCTCGCCAGGCGCGGGAACCGGGCGTGTGGTCTTCAACGCAGATGATGCGGAAGCGTGGAGCAAGCGTAAAGAAAAAGTCATCCTGGTGCGCATTGAAACCTCGCCGGAAGATTTAAAAGGCATGACGGCGGCTCAAGGCGTGCTGACACAGCGCGGCGGCATGACCTCTCATGCGGCGGTGGTCGCTCGCGGTATGGGCAAATGCTGCGTTTCCGGCTGCGGCGATCTCGATATCAGCTATTCGCAGAAAACAATCAAAGTCAATGGCGTCGTCATCAAAGAAGGCGACTACATTTCTCTGGACGGCTCCACCGGTGAAGTGATGCTGGGTGAAGTCAAGACAATCCCCGCGCAGCTTTCCGGCAACTTCGGTATCATCATGCAGTGGGCCGATGAGGCCAAGAAGCTGGGTATCCGCACCAATGCCGACACACCCCATGACGCGGCCGTCGCCCGGAACTTCGGCGCACAAGGTATAGGCCTTTGCCGCACCGAACACATGTTTTTTGAGGGCGACCGCATCAAGGCCGTACGCGAAATGATTCTGGCTGATAATCTGGAAGGCCGCAAAATCGCGCTGGCCAAACTGCTTCCCATGCAGCGCGAGGACTTCTACGGTATTTTGAAAGCCATGGAAGGTTACGGTGTCACCATCCGCCTGCTCGACCCGCCTCTGCATGAATTCGTTCCGCATGAAGATGACGCCCAGATGGATATGGCCCGCGAAATGGGCATCTCCATTGACGCCGTTAAAGCCAAAGTGGCGTCGCTTCATGAATTCAACCCCATGCTGGGCCACCGCGGCTGCCGCCTGGGTATCACCTTCCCCGAAATCACGGAAATGCAGGCGCGCGCGATTTTTGAAGCGGCCTGCCAGTTGACCAAAGAAGGTGTGGACGCACGGCCTGAAGTCATGGTTCCTCTCGTCGGCACCGTGAAAGAGCTTGCCTCACAAAAAGCAATCATCGTCGCCACAGCTAAAAAGGTCATGGAAGAAACTGGCGTGAAAGTTGATTACTCCGTCGGCACCATGATTGAAGTGCCGCGCGCGGCTGTCACGGCCGATGAAATCGCCAAAGAAGCAGCTTTTTTCTCTTTCGGCACCAACGACCTCACGCAGATGACGTTCGGCTACAGCCGCGACGACGCGGGCAAGTTCTTGCCCGAATACGTCGCCCAGAAGATCCTGCCCGTCGATCCGTTCCGCGTGCTCGACCGCGGCGGCGTCGGCCAATTGGTCCAGATGGCCGTGGCCAAGGGCCGCGGCGTGAATCCGAAACTGAAAGTCGGCATCTGCGGTGAACACGGCGGGGAACCGAGTTCCATCGAGTTCTGTCATCTTACCGGTCTGAATTACGTTAGCTGCTCGCCCTTCCGGGTGCCCATTGCCCGACTGGCTGCGGCACAGGCTGCTTTAAGAAATGCAGCGCCCGTGAAAAAGGCGACACCACTGAAAAAGGCGGTCGTCAAGGCGGCCAAAAATGTAATTGCCGGCCTGGCCGCGGCTAAGGAAGCTTTCAAAAACTCGGCACCCGCGAAAAAGAAAACTGCTCAGATGGCCAAGAAAGTGGTGGTGACCAAACCCAAAGCCAAACCGGCTGTAAAAAAGATTGTGAAGAAAAAAGCGGTGGCCAAGAAAACTGTTGTTAAAAAGGCTGTGGCCAGGAAACCGGCGGCCAAGAAAGTTGCCATAAAAAAGGCGGCACCAAAAAGAGCGGCGGTTAAGAAAACTGTCTCAAAGAAAGCGTCCGCGAAAAAGAAATAATTCTTTCATCGGGTCTTGAAAAAAAACAGCCGGTGCGGCAATCACGTGCCCGGCTGTTTTTTTTAAATCAGTAGAATGAAAAGCTTCCTTAAAGTATTTCTAATATTGATGACATGAAACCTAAGCTACTTCTTCTTTTTCAAAGGTTTCTCCTGAGCTACACAAAGTATTTTCCGTAAACTGTCCGTTCCAGTCAGGACTGGAATATTTTCCCATTCTTCATTTTTAAATGTAGAGCTGTCTAACACATTTCCCTGATCGTCATAACGTATCATCTCTTTGACCTTAGACCGTTTATTCTTACAGTCAATGTTCCACAAAACAACTTCCCGGTCATAGTTCTGGTATTTTATAGATTTCTCTAAATCATATTTCTTCACGGCTTCAATCGTCTGTTTCCTGCAATCATCCGTAACAATTTTACAAGTTGAGACTGACACAATATTGGATGATTTTGTGATATTTGTTTTATTATAATAGTTATCACCCGTTTTGGTTTTTCCAAAATGTTCCCAAACATTACTGTCTGGTATTCTTGATGCTACCCTGGGTGGTTTTACAATGGCTGGTTCTGAAGTGCGGGTTTTTGCAGTTGGTGGTTCAACCATGGATGGTTTTGCATTCGGTTCATCTTTTACCGGAACGGATGGACTCTTCACACAACCTACTACGAGAAAAATAACCACCAAGAATAAAAAAATAACTAAACTAATCTTTTTCATATTTATTCCTTTCATTTTGTTAGCGGTCTTTCACAGACTTCTTTTCGTAAAGCGCTGAAAAACGGATTATCCGGTATCTTCACCCATTTTAGTTCAATAGCGAAATGACAATTTAATAATTTACCATCCATATCAAAGGAGAAGACAGATTTATTCATAATCTTTTCTTTGGCACAGTCTATTTCACTCGTGGACTGAATATTGGATAGTTTTTCATACCCTTCTGTTGAAAGTCCTTTTTCTATTCTGCCTTGAATATAGCTTTCTCTTCCTTTATCAGAAAATACTTCCTTGACTATAATGACATACTTCTCCCGACTTTCTTCACTCGTTGCCTGCTTATATGAAGCAACATTCCCCATCTTGCCCGTATAAAATTCTTTCCAATCGTCTGAACCCATTACAGGTGATGCCAGTAGAAGAGTAATCAGTAGTGATAAAATAATTAAACGAAACTGTTTCATATCTATTCCTTTTCCTGATGTTTTAAAATCGCTGAACCGGAGGGAACGCCGGCTCTCCTTAGAAGATGATGCAGTCATTTCATGGATGTCCTTTCGGGGAAACATCTTTTTTACAATCCGAGAAACTGGATCGCCAAACCGCAAAGACAAATTGACCCGCCGGCCAGAGCGTGGGTAAACCTTTCCACTCTTTTCAAGGGGAGACGGTTTATGCCCCAAGTTGAAGCAATGACAATGCCGACCATCGTCAGAATAGTTACAGCACCGAATATCAGCGTTACCAACAGCAATCCCCAGACATTTTCTTTTGCCGCCGGGTACATGATGATCGGGATCAACGGTTCGCAGGGGCCGAGCACAAATATTGTAAAAAGCACCCAGGGTGTAATGTTTCCCTTATTTTCCATTTCATGAACATGCACATGTTCTTCGGTATGCACATGTTCATGGATATGGATATGTCCATCGGTATGAAAGTGGATATGTTGATGCGGTTTATTCTTCCATGCCCGGCGCATCCCCCAGACAAAATAGACCAATCCAAAAGCAATCAAAGCCCAGGCAGCAAGGTTACCGCGAAACGATTCCACAACCACTAATTTGGTGACAGCCATTCCCAAAGCGATACCGACGAAACCGAGTAAAACGGAACTGGACACATGACCTATGCCGCACAGCACAGTGATCCATGTTGTCTTGGCCATCGACCATTGTCTGGCTTTGCCCATGACGATGAAAGGTAGATAGTGGTCGGGACCCAGCAGGGTGTGAAAGAAACCCAGAAAAGCTGCGGTAGAAAGCAGAATGATCATCTCTTGAGTCATGATCATTTACTCCTTTGCCCCAAGCGAAGTGCCTCGACTTCTTTTTGAAGCCAGGCAATCCAATCCGCGATGCCCGCACCCGTTTTACAGGATACCTCGATAATTTTAATATGGGGATTCAAGGCAAGAACTCTTTGGCGCAATGCGGCAAGATCAAAATCGCTTAGCGACAGGTAATCGATTTTATTAACCAGCAGGACATCACAGATGGTAAACATAAGCGGGTATTTGAGCGGCTTGTCATCGCCCTCGGGAACGCTCAGGATCATCACGTTTTTATGAGCACCCGTATCGAACTCGGCGGGGCAGACCAGGTTCCCCACATTTTCGATGATGATAAGGTCGAAATCATTGGCGGTTAGAGCATCGATCCCCTGTGTGACCATTGTGGCGTCCAGATGGCAGAAGCCTCCCGTTCGCAGCTGAATGGCCGTTATTCCGCGTGCGGCAACTTTCTGGGCATCCACCGTGGAATCAATATCCGCTTCGATGACACCAAGTTTTACGCCACCTTTCAAGCCTTCCGCGGTCCGGAGGATAAGACTGGTCTTTCCCGAACCCGGTGAGGACATTAAATTCAGCAGCAGGGTCTTCTCATTATGGAGCCGCTCCCTGACGCCTGCGGCCACCTGGTTATTATCGGCCATGATTTCTTCTTTGACTTCTATCAGCCTCACATCTTCCACTACAACACCTCCATATCTTTATTTCCTGCCAGATAGGCATTTAAATATCTCCGAAATGTCCGGATCGGTTTGACACTCTTAGCAACTTTCATATGCAGAATGGCACCTTCCAGTCCGTGAAAGATAAGACTTGCCGTGTCCGCCGTATTGAGTCCGGCCGGTAATTGCCGACTCTTCTTTGCCTCTTTCAGGCAGAATTCAATCTGAGTGATAAACCCTTCAACAGCGGCTTGCAGGCGTTTGCGCAATTCTTCATTGGCATCGGCAAGCTCCAGCGACAGATTGCCGATGGGGCAACCCAGAGTCGCCCCACTCTGATTGAAGGCTGATTCATAATAGTCTAGAAGCTTGTTCAGTCGGTCGAAGGGTGTCATGCCGGCATCACGCAAATGTCCGGTAAAAATCTCACCAATGGTGAGGGAGAAGTAATCAATGACCGCGCAACCAAAATCATCCTTGCTTTTAAAATAAAAATAAAATGAACCTTTGGGAATGCCCACAGTATCAAGGATTTGCTGAATACCCGTAGCTTTGTACCCCTGGGCATGGATCAGCTGAGCTCCTTTGCGGACGATCTCCTCACGCGTGTTAACTTTCGTTGTTGCCATACGTAATCCTGTAGCCCTTAACGCTGCATTACTTTCATAAAGGCTTCGAGCCTTCCCTTCTCTTGCAGCACTTTGACGGCCAAATCCTGGGTTGTTGCCGGGATCGAAGGAATTTGTTTCCTTTCGATCAAACCCATTGCCCCGGAGGGACAAGTAGAAACACACAGCCCACAACCAATACAATTTTCTTCATGAACAAAGGCGGCATCATCCCCGATTTCAATGGCCTGCATCGGACAACGCTTATCGGCGCACAATCCACAAGCGATGCAGTCGTCACCCTTGACAAAGGCTGCAAATCGGCTGGGTTCAAAGGCATGGGGATGGTTCAACTGCGTTCTGCCGCGCAAAATCGTGCAGCAGCAGGGACAGCAGTTGCATATCACGCTGGCCTTGTCCGCGCTGTTATTGCTGGTATGAACCAGTCCAGCGGCTTCCGCCTGATCCAGCACTCTGATGCCCTCTTCTTTACTGATCTGACGTGCAAAACCCCTCTCCACAAGAAACTCACCTGTCCCGTCAAACATCAGGCAGACCTCTTTCGGTTTATCGCACTTCGCAATGCTTACCCGGCAGGCGCATTTAGCAAGAGCAATATAATTAGAAGTGTCTATCAAATGTTTGACCTCTTCATAAGGATGAATGCGATCGTGCGGGGTAACTGATTTTTCTACGGCAACCACGCGCATGAGCGGGGTCGGGTTTCCGGAAAAGGACGCACCGAGGCTGTCATGATGGTATGCTTCCCAGAGCCTGGCCAAGCGGTCATGCATGGGCGAGCCACCCTTCATAAAGGGATACTCAAAGACGCCCGGAATGAGCGGAACCAGCCCATAGAGTTTTTTGCCATCCTTCTTCTTGGAGAAGATAACGCCTTTATTCGCCATAGAGTCCAGACGCCTCTCCGTCTCGTTTTCAGGAATACCGGTTGCCTGAGCCAGATTGGCTGCACTTTTTGGCTTGAAGCTCATTTGCACTGCAATGGCCGCCTCTCCGGGCGTAAAAAGGATGCTCAATATTTCATCGATGCCAGCTCCCCGGGGGGCCGTTGAGGGGTGCGAATCCAGAATACTCCTGAGTTCTTCGTAGATCTGCATGGGCGGACTCCTTAATTTTTACTTCGTATTTGCTTCCATAATAGACCGGTCGTCTAGTTGTCAAGAAATATTATCTTCCGTTGTTTGGATGATCATAAATTGACCGACGAATAGAAATCCTCATTTCTTCTAAAACAGACC
>CAZOPH010000036.1:5430-6833 GCA_964581635.1 uncultured Smithella sp. | reverse complement strand
AGTCTGAAACAGTTCTCAAAGCCCAAGCCCGACGATGTCCTGGCAAGGATATCCACAAGGGATCAACAAACATCGATCATCCCTGAAATAAGCCAGCAAAGCGTCATGCAAACAAAAAAGATACTGATCGATGATACGGCCTATTATCCAAGCATCAAAGATATCGAGCGCGAGCAGGCGGAGAAAAAGCTGAATGGTATTGACGATCTTAAATTTAAGGAAGGATTCATCAACCGGCTTTTTCGTTCCTCGGCGGGCACCCTAGGCCGTAAGAAAAAATGGTTCAAATAAAAAATTCTTGGTTGATCCTGGAAATGAAGGCGGCGCTCTCTTCGTACTGACAAGGAGCGCCACCTGGTTGTTGATAATACTATTTCTTATTTCTTCTTTTTCGTCTCCGCCTTCTTGTCTTCCTTTACTTCGATTTTGGTCGCGGTCATCTTGTATTCAATCGTGACTTTGGAACCGACTTTCAAATCGCCTGTAACCTTTGTTGCGGCATCGCGGGTCACTTCCCAGCTCTCGTTGCCTTTCTTAACCACGATCACATCCCCTTTAATTTCCAGAACCGGTCCGGTCACCTGATACTTATTGGGTCCTGCGGCAAATGCCATTGTGGCAACAAACATAAACGCGCATGCTAAAATTAAAACTTTTTTCATGATATACCCTCCTTTAAAGTTAGAGTCCAAAACACTTATCTGACAACAATAAAATCTTTGATGGCATCGAATGTCTTCCCTTTAATGCCACTGACCTTCATAACATCCTCTACAGCTTTGTATGGTCTGCCCTCAACGATGGCTTTAGCCTTCGCAGGACCGATTTCAGGAAGTTTCTCCAAGGTCGCCTGATCTGCCGTGTTGATGTTAATTTTTGTACCCGGAGCAAGTTTGGCGTTAGTGGATTTAGCCTTTGCCTTGACATCTTTTGTCGCCTTGGTCAGATCTGTTGCAGCCGCGGATACCGGAGCGGTTACCTTGGTCGCCGCTTTCTTCGCCGTTGCCGTTACGGGAACAGCCTGTGCCTTTCCGACGGTGACAAAAGGCTTCATCGTCTCAATGCTCTTGGCACTGATTCCCGCCTTGGAAAGTTCATCCACCGATTTGTAGGGACGGCCTGCAATGATTTTTTTTGCACTTGCAGGACCGACGCCTTTGATAGCCTCCAGTTCTTTTTCAGACGCGCTGTTAATGTCAACCGGACCGACAGCAACTCCCTTCTGCGCTGCAACTTTTTTCTCTGTTATTGCAGATGAGGTTTTTTCAGCCACCGCAGCTACAGGAGCAGCCTGTGCCTTTCCAACCGTGACAAAGGGCTTCATCGCCTCAACGGTCTTGGCACTGACTCCCGCCTTGGAAAGTTCATCCACCGATTTGTAGGGACGGCCTGCAATGATTTTT
>CAZOPH010000036.1:0-5330 GCA_964581635.1 uncultured Smithella sp. | reverse complement strand
ATTTGTAGGGACGGCCTGCAATGATTTTTTTTGCACTTGCAGGACCGACGCCTTTAATGTCCTCCAACTCTTTTTGTGTTGCATTATTGATGTCCACAAGAGCGGTGACACTCTTTTGCGCATCTGTCTTTTTGGCAGCCTGCGCCGGAGTTGCCCCTACCCCCAGAACAAACACAGCGCACATCATCAAGGCAAAAGAGATTAAAAAATACTTCCTCAACAATACGAAGCTAGATTGCCTCAATGTAATATCTCCTTAATCCAAAACTTTTTTAAACAACAACATGATGGGTAAATTTCTATCAGAGTCGCCATACCTTGTCAAAGGTAATTCTCGGAATTGAAAAGACCATGAAACCGCTTGACTCGATATACTTTTCCGGATAATTGAATCCCATAAAAAGTTGGTAGGCGATGTCTGAAAACAAAGAGCAAAAACTTCATTTAGAATATCCGTGTTTATGGATTTATAAAGTCATTGGCATGGATCAAGATGCCATGAAAAGTGCTATTGCGGAAATTATCCAGGATCGTCCATGCAGAATATCTCTATCGCGTCAAAGTGAAACAGCCAAATATATTTCTTTGAATGTGGAACTGACTGTGGAGAGTGAATCCCACCGAACGGCTTTGTATGAAGAGCTAAAAGAGCATCGGTCCATCAAACTGGTGTTGTAGTTCCCTACAACTGTGTTTCAGAAGCCTGCCTTTCTTTACAGTATAGTCTCATATTGCTGCGGTGATTAAAAACAATCAGCACAAAAGCCGCCAAAGCGCCTGCAGTGGCGGTCAACGCCCATTGAAAAGATAGGGCGTGTCCTATAGACAGCGTAGCCGCCATAAAAAATGAAGCGATAAACGGTGTACGTTTCACCCCGTAAACCAAAACCCAGATAATTGCAGCCAACAGCGCCGCCCAGGGCGCAATCAGTAGTGTATAGCCTAGATAATTGGCCATGCCTTTTCCGCCGCGGAATCCGTGAAAACAGGGAAAGCTGTTTCCCAGAATCAGAAAAAAACCGGCCCAGGCCAGCCATTCGCCACGGATGAAATGTATGGCCAGCGCCGCCACAGCCAGCGCCCGCCCGATATCCAGCATAAAGACAAGCACCGCCCAGGTCATGCCTGCCTGCCGATAGACATTGGTCGTTCCGGCGTTGCCGCTGAAACTCAAGCGTGGATCGGCACGGCCTGCAATCTTAAAAAACAAAATCGCAAAATTGACGGATCCCGCCAGATACGCTAAAAAACAAATTAGTATTACTTTCCCCATGTCCCTTCCTTAATCCATTGCGGAGATCGCGCGCGTCCCCGGGTAATGTCTCGCATATGCAAACCGAGAATGCTTTCACTGATGGTACCACTCTGATCATAAATCCAGGCATCAAAAATGAATGGCTCACGGCTCACATCAACGGGTGCAACGCGGGCAATATAGGACTCGCCTTTTTTTGTAGGTGCATAAATAATTCTTTGATCAAAGCCCACAGGAAAAGGAACGATATCGGTAAAGCGCTGGCCCCAGACACAGGCCGCGTGCATCGTCGCGTCCAGCACAAAAGGCGATCCCAAAAATGAGTCGTCGGCTTCGCCGCTGCCGCCTGAAATATTTGCCAGCGCACCTTCTTTGGAGATCGCAAGATCTCCGATAATGTTTTGATAGGATAAGCCAAAGGGAATCAACTCTCGATAGATCGAGACTGCGGGAACAGAAATACACTCTCCTTCCAGTTTCCGAGCCGCTCGAAAAGATATTTCTGGTTCGGGCAAAGCCATATTTTGGATGAAGGTCACTCGCGCATGTTCCAGAGTTCTGCTCATGGACCTGTTTTTAATCTTTATCGACGTCAGAAGTGAAGCGCTTATGCCGCAGGCCTGGGCTTCGATATCGATTTGCGCATCTTGTCGCTCTCCCATAGGCTCAATGATCAATATTCGGGGAAACTGTGCGTCGGTCATCGTGTTCAGCGTTGCCTGAGGATAACGAATTCTCACAGCCCTTGCCAACGTGATCAAGGCTTCTACAGCAGGGAAAATGGCCTTCCCTGCAAAATAATGATCACGCAAATACGGCGGGGTCGAAAGCGTAAAGGGAAAGCGGCTTTTTACATTTTGTCGGGAAAGGTTTTCCATAGCTGAACCGTTTTGGGATCCACCGCCACCGGAGTGCCCGCCGTGTTGGCCGCGCAATGTTTCGTATAGCCTGCACAAACAATATATCCCTTTTCTGCATGCGTGACGATATAGTCAAACTGCAGGCGCACACGCTCCAGATTCACCGGCCGCGTATGAATATACATCACATCGTCATAATGGAGCGATTGGTAAAAGGTAATGCCCAGATCGATAATAGGATAGACATAGCCGCTCTCTTCTATTTCCTTGTAAGAATAAGCCACATCACGCATCAGCGAGGTACGCCCGAATTCAAAATAGCGCAAATAATTGGAATGATAGACGACCTGCGAACGGTCGGTATCAGCGTATAATGTACGGTGCTGCGCCCGATGCCAGACAAGCCCGGTGGTTCGATCACGGACAAATTTCTCATCATTCTTGTATATCTCCGGCACAAAGGCTTTGGGTTTCATATTATACTCCTCGGAAAATCACGCAGCAGTTCGTTCCACCGAACCCAAACGCATTGGACAGCGCGATTTCATATTTTTGTTTGCGGGCAACATTCGGCACTACATCAATATCGGCAAGCTCCGGATCAGGCAGATGATTGATCGTCGGCAGAATGACGCCCTGCCTCATGCCTTCAATCGTCAGCGCTGCTTCAATGGCGGCGGTTGCTCCCAACGTGTGGCCGAGTTGGGATTTGTTGGACGACACGGGAATTTTTTCTATGCCCTTGCCGAATATTTCCCGCAGGCACTTGACTTCCGTCCGATCTCCTTTGGGCGTGGACGTGCCATGAGCGTTGATATATTGGATATCCGTTGACTTAAGCCCGGCATCTTCGATAGTTTCATGCAGGGCTCGGATAATCGTCACCGGATTGGGGCTGGTATAATGATAGGCATCAGACGTCCATCCCACGCCTAAGACCTCCGCTTTCGGTATCAGACCATGAGCCTTGATGACCTCTTCCGCTGCTAAAACGACAACACCCGCGCCTTCTGAAAGCACAAAACCTTTGCGGTCGATGCTGAAAGGGCGAGAGGCCTGTGCGGGGTTACTTGCGGCACGGTCGTCAGGATGCACTTTAATCGTGGCGTTCATATTGGCAAAGCCGTGAATCAGCTCCGGCAGAATCGGCGTATCCACCCCGCCCGCCAGAACAAAATCACAATCGCCGTCACGAATCATGCGTGCCCCGATGCCGATCGCGTGATTGCCGGAGGCACAGGCACCCTGCGGCGAAAAGATGGGGCCGGTAAATTTTAAAAGCATGCCTGCTTTCCCGGACGGAAGATTAGCACACAAATTCGGCAGCAGATAGGGACTTACGCGTAATGGACCGCGGTGCTCCAGATCATGCATGGCGACACGATAGGCATCCGATCCATTGAGCGCCGATCCGATCAGGCACGCCATTCTCGGTGCAATAGAATCAGCCATTGTAATGCCCGCATTTTGGAGCGCTTCTTTGCAGACCGCCATCGTTAAAATTACAAATGCCGCGTTCCAGTTATACACTTCCTTGGCATCGGTGAAATCAAGCGTGAGCGGAAACCAATCCGGTATCTCACCTACGATATCACAGGCGGATTCCACCTTGCAGCGGGTGACCTTGCGAAAACCCGCCTCGCCTTTAACAGCTCGATGCCAAGTTTTTTCGAACGTGCCGCCCAACGGGGTTGCCGTACCGTAGCCCACAACAAACACTCTGCGATTTTTCGGAGGTTTCATAATTTACCTTAAAGCTATGAAGCGATTCGGCGCAAAAGCACACAGGAATTACAGCCGCCGAAGCCAAAAGCATTTTTTAAAACATATTCCTGCTTTAATGGTCTGGCGCCTTCCGGCACACAATCAATGGTCATGGAAGGATCGGGAACATAATTGATGGTTGGCAGAACTGTGTCTCTGAGCATCCCTTCCATAGCCAGGATGGTTTCAATGGCTGAGGAAGCGCCCATCGCATGCCCGAGTTGCGACTTATTGGCCGACACCGGCGGAACTTTTTTACTGAAAGCATTTCCTAGTGCATCCGCCTCCACTTGATCCCCGATTTTGGTTGATGTCGCATGCGCGTTGATTGCGTCGATATCCTGCGGTTGCAAGCCTGCGCTTGCCATTGTCAGTTCGATGCATCTTTGCACGGTTAAAAGATTCGGCGCTACAAAATGGCTGGCATCCGACGTCATAGCCTGGCCTGCCATTGCAAATTTTGCTTCGAGCCCATGCGTCCGCGCGAAGGCTTCCGAGGCTAGGATCATGCAACCCGCACCTTCGGAAACCACAAAGCCTCTGCGATTGGCCGAAAAAGGCCTGCTGGTTTTTTCCGGCGCTTCGTCAGGCTGACCTTCTTTCGGACGATATGCGCCGTTCATCGTCACAAAACCCGCCAGAATCGGTTCAACCAATGGAAAATCAACGGCGCCGGCAATCACCACATCCGCCAGGTTTTGTTTGAGCATCATATCGCCGACAATCATGGACGTCACGCCTGTGGCACAGGCGGTGATGGTGGAACTGATGGGACCGGTCGCGCCGGTCAGAATGGAGACCTTACCGCCCACCATATTGATACAGGAATTGGGATTGGCAAAAGGGTGCGGCATTTTATTTTCGGCAATCATCTGGCGATCGGCTTTTAAGACAGCGTCCATACCACCGACGGCCGAACTGAATGTAATGGCCACACGTGGCGCAATGTCGGCTGTAATTTCCACCCCGCTGCGTTTCAGCGCCCGGTGAACCACCAGGAGCGCATATTTAAAAATGGGCGAGGTCCAATGCGCCATCTCGCGCGGCTGTAAAAATGGATAAGGTCTGATATCCACGTCATTCACCTGACCGGCCACACGCAGAGGGAAATCTTTGGCAAGCGGAAAGCGGGTCAGCGGTCCGATGCCGCTTTCACCCTGGACGGCGCGCTGCCACTGGGTTTCCAAATCCGTCCCTAAAGAAGAAACCGCATCATAACCCAATATGAGTGTTTTCCCGAACATGATACTTTTATCCCTTTCGATCGATCAAACGCGGCCATCATGCAAGAGCTTTCTAAAAATATCAATTATAATTTTTTGATTGTTTTCCGGAAGGAAATAATTACGCTTGATCTACCGGTCCCTGCACCTTGAACTTTTAACCTTGCGCCTTGAACCTTGAGCCTTGAACCTTTTTTTACCACGATATCAGCCGATAGAGCTTGGCGA
>CAZOPH010000035.1:0-16261 GCA_964581635.1 uncultured Smithella sp. | reverse complement strand
TTCATCCCGGCAAGGGTTTCGGACAGTTGCTTTTTGTTTCGAATATTCACTGCAACGCCACCCACGTCGGATTTATGTGAGGCGTCGCGCGAGATGAGCTTGACGGCCAAAGGATAATGCAAGGGAATTTTCCCCGACACGATTTCATCTTTGATCACCATGTCTTTAACCGGCTGCAGTCCAGCAGCCGCGCAAATCGTGAGCGCCTCATCCGTCAGCGGGATTCGTCGTTGGCTCAGACAGCGTTCACGGATCATGGCCACTGTTTTCAGATCCAGCGAATAGGCTTCCAGTTTCCCGCGGTTGTCGCGCGCCATTTTTTGTTCGGCGTAAGTCCGTGAGACATGGAGCGCTGTGGCTGCTTCCAGCGGAGAAGAGAAAATGGGAAAGGATTGACTCTTTTGTAGTTTAAGAATTTCTTCACGGTCGGAAATCATGGCCAGACAAACCGGTTTGGAATATTTGATCACTAGTTTTTCCACACCTGCCAGAAATGTCCGGGACATTTCTCCCTCAAAGTTCGAAGCATACAGATGGTTGAACAAGACGCCGTCATAGGTGTCGAGCTTGAGGGTTTCCTCCAGAATATCCGTGAAAATTGTGTAGTCGAAGATTTCGCCCAGATCCAGCGGGTTCTGATGCGCGATGACGCGGGTGTTATAAATCGTTTTGAGTTTGGCGATAAATGGAGGCGGAAACGGTACCATTTCAAAGCCGTATTTTGCACAAGCGTCGGCAGACAGGACGGCATGGCCTCCCGATCGTGAAAGGACCGCCACACGCCGTCCTTTCATTAAAGGAATACGAACCACCTTTATGGCGTTAATTAATTCGCGTTCGTCATCCACACGGATGATTGCGGCCTGTTTGAGCACGCCGTCCACGACGTCGTCATCGCCGGAGAGGGCCGTCGTGTGGGACTGCGCGATTTTCGCGCTGACTGGTGAGCGGTTTGATTTCTGGAGGACAATCGGTTTTTCTGATTCACGGGCCAGGTCGAAGAAGGCCCTGCCTCTTTTAAAACCTTCCAGATACAGAGAGATGATGTCCGTTTTGTCATCCTGGATAAAATAATCCAAGAAATCGGCTTCATCGAGCTGGAGTTTGTTACCGGTGGCCGCAAACTTGCCAGGCATGATGCCATAGTCCGCGACGGTACGTAAATGAGAACTGCCCACGCCGCCGCTTTGCGCAATGAGGCCCAGTCTTCCGCCGGAGGGACTTTCCTTGGCAAAGGTAAACGGCATCATCATTTTCAAATCAAAATTTATGGTTCCCACGCAATTCGGACCGATGACCTTCATGTTATATTTATGTGCAACAGACAGCACGTCTTCTTCCAGGGTATGATCGCCGTGCGAGTATTCACTGAAACCGCCTGATTCGATCACAATATGCGTAATGCCTTTCTTGCCGCATTCCTCCATCAGACCGGGCACGGTTTTGGCGGGTGTCAGGAAGATGGCCACATCCGGAACTTCCGGGAGATCCGCTACTTTTTGATAAATATGAACGCCACCGACATCGCCTTCCTGAGAGCCAACGCCGTAAAGATTGCCCTGATAGCCGATTTGTTTGTTATTGAGTAAGACGATTTGCCCCAGATTCATTTTGGTGACGGAGGCGCCGAAGACAACAATACTGCGGGGGGTAAAGAATTTTTCCATAATCAGGTTGCTCCCTTTGTCCGGCAACGCTGATTCTTTGTTACGCTTCATGAGCCTTCGTGAGCGAAATTTAACCGCCTTTCCTTGTCGCTTGGTATCATCCTGAATGGGCAATGCCAGAGAGAATCACAGCAAAACGAACATGAATTCCGGTTACCGGACGCCGGGCTTTATAAGATAACAGAGCAGGCGTGTCAAGAGCGAAAAGTGGAAAGTGGAAAGGGTGGATCGTTCATATAGTGGATGGCCGATGGTGGTAATGGTTAGCCATGGAAACGTAAACTGTCAACAGTGACCTGTCGAACCATGAAATTTCATCCGTCAGTCCAAAGATTTGTTTGACTTCTTAGGTAAAGCCAATATAATTATTTCAAAGGCTATTATTCTCATAGATTCTTCATCGTAGGGTCACCGGATTATTGATTCATATTAGCTCTCAACTGCAGGTAAGGGGGCGGAATTATGAAGGACAGACTGAACAGTGACAACCATCATGCCCGGGAAATTCAGTCACTACGCCGCCAGCTCAAAGAGCTCCGACAATCGGAAGTCAAAAGAAAACGCGCGGAAGATGAACTGAAAGAGAGCGAGCAGCGTCTGAAGAGCGTCATTGGCGGTTCGCCCATTCCCGCGTTTGTGATCGGAAAAGACCACCACATTTTATACTGGAATAAAGCGCTCGAGGAACTTACCAAAATCAAAGCCGAAAGCGTCATCGGGACTTCCCAGCAATGGCGGGCGTTTTACAGTAAAAAGCGACCCTGCATGGCGGATCTTCTGGTCAACCGTGAACAGGAAAAAATTTCCAGATGGTACGCCGGTAAGTATGTCAAGTCCAAACTACTGGATGAAGCCTATGAAGCCATCGATTATTTTCCTGAATTGGGCAATCAGGGTAAATGGCTGCGATTTACGGCAGCCATTGTTCGCAACGTGTCGGGAGAATTGATTGGCGCGATCGAAACGCTGGAAGACATTACCCGGAGAAAAAAAGCGCAGGAGGCTTTGCTGAAGGCGCAAGAAGAGCTGGAAGAGCGCGTCCGGGCCAGAACGACGGAACTGGCCCAGGCCAATGAGGCGCTGCTGAACGAACTCATGGAGCGCCACCGGACACAAAAGGAACTCAAACAAACCACAGATCATCTTTCTCTGCTGCTCGAATCCCTGCCGATTGTCTCCTATACCCGCAAAGCCGACGGCGATGGCCGGATAACTTTTGTCAGTAATGCCATCGAGGAGATTACCGGTTATCCGGCGCAGTGTTTTGTTGATGATGAAAACTTCTGGATGGAGCATATTCATCCAGATGATCAGGCACGCATTCTCGCCGATCTCCACAGCGGGCAGACCAAGGGGGCTCACCGTTCCAGTTATCGTTTTCGCGTGATGGATGACTCTTATCGTTGGTTTTCCGATTACTGGCGGATTGTTCAGCTTCCGATCGGTTCTACCAGTTACATTGTCGGCGCCTGGCAGGATGTCACGGAAGACAAGAGAATCCGTCAGGAAGGAGAACTCCGTCTTCAGCAGATGATTCAGGCGCACAAGCTGACCGCTCTGGGTGAGGTGGTTGCCGGTGTGGCGCATGAGATCAATAATCCCGTCAGCTTTATCGCTTATAATGTCCCGATTCTGGAAGAAATCTGGAAAACGGTGGAAACTATTCTTTCCCGCAGCAGCGCTCACCATCCCGATTGGGAAAAAAGAGGGCTGTCTTATCAGGAAGTCTGCGGCAACATGCAGGAGATCATCCAGGCGTTTAAAATCGGCGCTAACCGCATCAGCCGGGTTATTACCAGCCTGAAGGAATTTTCACGCTCTGATGAAACTCCTGAGAAAAAATTGGTTGCGGTCCAAGATGTCATTGCAGGTGCTCTGGTGATTGTAGGGGCACAGATTCGGAGAACCGTATCTAAAATCGATCAGGAAATTGCTGAAAAGATTCCTTCCATTTCCGGACATTTTCAGAAAATTGAGCAGGTAATCGCCAATTTGTTGATCAACGCCCATCAGGCAATTCCAGCGGGGCAAAAAGGCCTGATTCGAATCCGTTGCCGTTACATCGAACGATTAAAAGCGGTTGTTGTACACATTGAAGACAACGGGAAAGGGATTGAACGCAAAATTATGGATCAAATCTTTGATCCCTTTTTTACAACCAAACGGGAACTTGACGGAACAGGTCTGGGCCTTTCTATTTCCTATGGCCTGATCAAGGAACACCACGGGCTCATCAGCGTTTTATCGCGTCCGGGCAAGGGCAGCTGTTTTTCCATTTACCTTCCGGTGGATGGTCAGACCGATATCAGTTTATATCCGGCCATTTTATGCGTGGATCACAATGTTAAATATCTGAAGGAACTCAAAGCTAATTTTGTGGATGCCGTGATCTGGCGTTCGGAAGCCGAGGATAAACCTGAGGATGTTCTTAATTTCCTCACGGAGAATCCGGAAGTGGATATCGTCGTATCGGAAATACGGCTGAAGGGATTTGACGGCTGGTATCTACTGGAAAAAATCCGCGCGAAATTTCCACTGCTGCCGGTGATTCTTTATTCGGCCGACCGCCGGGCGCTCAAGCCACCGGCACAGATCAACGTGCTGCCTGATTACACGCTGCATAAGCCCTTCAGCATTGATCAACTTCAGGAGATTATCCATGAATTGGGGAGACAACATCTATGAAAATATTGATTGTCGATGACGAAGACATGTCTCTTTCCTCGGTGAAGAGAGTGCTCAAGTGGCGCGGCATCAGGAACGTCGAGGTCTGTGATAACGGTCGGGAAGCGATCAACAGAATTCGACTGGAAAATTTTGATATTGTGCTTCTGGATCTGCTGATGCCCGATGTTGACGGTATGCAGGTGCTTGAATCAACCAAACCCTTTTGCCCGGGGACGGAATTTATTATCTTGACCGCGGTTGATGATATTCAGACAACCGTGCGGGCCATGCGCCAGGGTGCTTACGATTATCTGGTCAAGCCCGTGGATAACGAATTGCTTTTTCTATCCATTGAAAGAGCTTATGAAAGAAAAGGACTTCTGGCCGGTCTCTCCATCAACGCCGGTTGTGATGCGGAGGATATTCCGACCGCATTTGCCGACACGATTACCCGGGATAAGCAGGTGAAGGCCCTGATATCCTATGCTCAGGTGATGGCGCGCAGTGGAAATCCGATGATGATCACGGGAGAGTCGGGAACGGGAAAAGAACTGATGGCACGGGGCATTCACCGGGCCGGGCCTGCGCCCGCCGGTCCTTTTGTGGCGGTAAATGTGTCCGCCATTCCGGCAACCATGTTCGAAAGCCAGTTTTTCGGACATGCCAAGGGAGCTTTTACCGGCGCGGAAAGTGCTCATTGTGGATTTTTTGAACAGGCGGACGGCGGCACACTTTTTCTGGATGAAATCGGTGAATTGCCGATTGGCCTGCAAGCCAAACTACTAAGGGTTCTGGAAGAAAAGACCTTCACGCCACTGGGCGCGAAAATTCCCGTGCGCGTGGACTTCCGGCTTGTTTCTGCGACCAATACCAATCTGGATGCAGCCTGTCAGGAAGGCAAATTCCGGATTGATCTGATGTACCGGCTAAAGTCCGCTTATGTCTGCCTTCCGCCCTTGCGACAAAGAAGAGGGGATATTGCGCTTTTGGCGGGCCACTTTCTGCAGAAGGCTTGTCTACGTCATTCAAAAAATATTGAGGGATTCAGTACCGAAGCCATGAATCTGCTCATACAGAAAGATTATCCCGGGAATATCCGCGAACTGGCGCAGATGGTCGAAAATGCTGTTTTGCTGGCTGAAGGGTCGGTTATCTTGCCCATGCATCTGGACGGGAATGGGATGCCTGAGATTCGGCCGTCGTTGTCCAGCCGGAATCTGTGTACACTCAAGGAAAATGATACAGCGCATGTGATGTTTGTTTTAAGTTCCACCGGTGGAAACCGTCGTGAGACCGCCCGAATTCTGGGTATTACCCTGCGGCAGTTGCAAAGGAAATTGGCCGAGATGAAAGGCTAATCCGGGAGAATCGGGCTCTGATTTTCCTCATGGCGCTTTTCTTGATCATCGCACAGGACATGCTTGTGGCTCAAGAAAGAACCAAGAAAGAAATTGACATCCAGAAACAACTTGCCTAAAGTTCCACACACTAAAGTAAGTTTACATCAAGTCTTGTCAGGCCATCACGGGGGTCCATGTAACGGCGTGAGCTCCTGGAAAAAGTGGCGAATCACTTCATGAAGGAGGAGACCACCATGAAAAAGTCTTTTGTGGCATTTTTGAAAGGGATTGTTTCTGTGCTTGTGGTCCTGGTATTTGTTGTCGCCATTGCCGGTTGTCAGAAAGAGGAAGGCCCCATGGAAAAGGCGGGTAAAAAGGTTGATGAAGGCATTCAAGCCACGACAGATGCCGCGAAGAAAGCCGGAGAGAAGGTTGGCGAAGGGATAGAAGCGACTAAAGATGTCGTGAAGCAGGCTGGTGAGAAGGTTAGCGAAGGAGCTGAAAAAACAAAAGAAGCCGTGAAAGGCGCCGCTAAAAAAGTTGAAGATACCGTCGAGAAATAAACTTTACGTTCTATTCCTCATTCAAACTCGACGACAAAGATTCGAACCACGCCCTACATTTATTTTGATCAGTGTATATGGACAGCCATGATTTTTCAAGAAACAGATTTGAATGATTTAAAAAAAGCAAAGGCTTTACTGGAAAACCCCGGTGTTGCGGTAAAAATCACTAATCTTATCGGTATCCCCATTGAAAGGGGTTTTGATTTTCTGCCTGAAAATTGGCACAAGAAAATCGGTGAAGTAACCCGGACGGCTTTATCCAAGGCCATTCATGCCGCAGTTTTTACGATGAAGGATGTTCCGGGCGAAGAGGCATCCAACGGCTTGCATAAAATAGCCGTAGCCATCACAGGCGGCCTTGGCGGTTTTTTCGGGATAGCGGCCTTGGCGTTAGAGCTGCCCATATCAACAACTCTCATGTTACGGTCCATAGCGGATATCGCGAGAAATGAAGGTGAAACGATCAGCGCTATTGAATCCAAAATAGCGTGTATTGAGGTGTTTGCTTTAGGTGGATTAAGCAAGAGTGATGATGCTTTTGAATCCGGATATTTTGCAATTCGTGCGGCTTTAGCAGGGTCTGTCCAAAAAGCCGCCGCGTCTATGGCGGGAAAAGGTTTGGCTGAAGAAGGCGCCCCCGCCCTCGTTAGGCTGATTATTCAAATTGCGAATCGTTTCAGCATCCAGGTGTCGGAGAAAGCAGCGGCACAAGCCATTCCTGCAATCGGTGCAGCGGGAGGGGCTCTCATCAATGCATTATTTATTGATCATTTCCAGGATATGGCACGCGGTCATTTCATTGTGCGGAGACTTGAAAGAAAATATGGTAAGGAAATCGTAAAAGCTAAATATAACATAATTTGAATGCGCTGAACCCTTCGAGCGGCTGCGAGGTTGAAAGCATTCAGGCGTCGGAGTTTGATTAAAAAAATTGCTTTTTGACCGTTAATGTACTAATTTTCACATGTGGGGTGCCGTTCAGTTCATGGAATGAACGGCTGAGATTATACCCTTTGAACCTGACCCGGGTAATGCCGGCGTAGGGAGTGGCGATTCTTGCAATCCAATCGAAGCCATATCCTTTTCGGGTGAAAGGGTATGGTTTTTTATTTTGTGGGTTACGAATGCATCAAAACATTGTCATTGTCAGCGGCGGGCGCCTGGGGAGTCTGGACTTTTTCCAGCAGAGAATGGCTCAAACGGACAACCGCCTATTGATCGGTTGTGACGGCGGCACGCGCCATCTGGCAGATGTCGGGATGATGCCGGATGTGCTGTTGGGTGACATGGACTCTATTGAGCCGTTGCAATTGGCGCCTTACGAACGTCTGGGGGTCAAGATCATTAAACATCCGGTCAACAAGGATTTTACTGATACGGCTCTGGCGCTGGATTACGCGCTTTCCTTGCAACCGGACGCTATTGAGATCTGGGGGGCGCAAGGCGGAAGAATGGATCATGCGCTGGCCAATCTTTTTTTGCTGATTAAGGGTAGGGAAGCGGGAATTAAAGTCTGTCTGATGGATGAGTACTGCGAAGCTTTTGTGCCCAAAGATGAAGTCCTCTTTACGGATGCCGCCGGTTGTCTGGTATCACTGCTTGCGCTCAGTCCCAGAGTCGAGGGTCTTACCCTTCGGGGATTTCTCTATCCCCTCATCGACGGGACGCTGATGATGTCTGAATCACGGGGCGTCAGTAACATCATTTGCGACAATTCAGCCGGAATCTGTGTCCGTTCGGGCAATCTGCTGGTGATCCGCTACTGGCAAAAAGATGTTTTTCCGGAGGCGAGCTGAATGAACAGGCTGTTCAAAGTCTTATGTGTTGGCGGTTCCGATTCCGGGGGCGGCGCAGGGATTCAGGCGGATCTGAAAGCCGTCAGTGCGTGCGGCTGCTATGCGCTAACGGTCATTTCAGCGCTCACGGCTCAGAACACGCGAGGGGTTCAGGCTATATATCCGGTATCGCAGAAATTCATTGCTGCTCAACTGGATGCCGTATTGAGCGATATCGGCGCTGATGCGCTGAAAACGGGCATGATGCTGACGGCGGGCACCGTCAATACCGTCGTCAGGAAGATTGTGCAATACGGTCTAAAAAATGTGGTTGTGGATCCGGTGATGATCGCCAAGGGGGGCCGAATGATGATGCAGGAGGCGGCTAGAAAAGTGCTGGTCAAAAAACTGCTGCCGTTGGCCAGGGTTCTCACGCCGAATATCCCGGAAGCGGAATGTCTAGCGCAGATGAAGATCCGGTCGATTGCAGCGATGAAGAAAGCCGCGGCCGTCATTGGGGATCTTGGCGTGGAAAATGTTGTGATTAAAGGAGGGCATTTGCCCGGCAGAAGGAATTTCGGCGGCACCGATATCCTCTTTGACGGGAAACGATATTACGAGTTTTCGGCAGACTGGATTGAAACAAAAAACACGCATGGCACCGGCTGCACATACGCCTCGGTACTGGCTTGCTGTCTGGCCCAGGGCAAAAATATTGTGCAAGCCGTCGAACAGGGGAAAATGATGGTAACGCAGGCAATTGGAAATTCACTGTCTCTGGGCAAAGGTCATGGGCCGGTGAATATTCTGGGGGAATTGTAATCAAACATATGCGGCAGGCTGAGCGGTATGAACTGAACATTTTTATCTCGCCGCAACCTGCGGCAAAATGAAGCTCGCCCCGCAGCAGCGGGATTAAAAAAAGGTTGGAGGCAACCATGACACAATTGGAAAAAGCACGCCAAGGGATCATTTCGGAAGAGATGAAATCCTGCGCATTAGAGGAAAACATTGAGGCGGAATTTATTCGGCAAGGCATGGTCGATGGAAGCATCGTGATTTGCCGTAATGTGAAACATACAGCCATTAAACCGCTTGCAATCGGCAAGGGCTTGCGTACCAAAGTCAATGCCAATATCGGGACGTCCAGAGACAACAATGATTTGATGGTTGAGCTGGAAAAATTAAAAATCGCCATAGCCGCCGGAGCCGATGCCGTGATGGATCTTTCCACAGGCGGCGATCTGGCGCAAATCCGCAAGGCGGTCATGAAGCAATCCACTGCGGCTATCGGAACGGTGCCGATTTATCAGGCAGCGGTAAAAGTTCTGGGCGAGAAGAAAGCGATCTCGGAAATGACCCCGGATGATCTATTCGCCGTCATTGAAGAAAACGGACGGGACGGCGTTGATTTTATTACGGTGCATTGCGGTGTCAATCGTCTGAGTGTGGCCGCTGTGGAAACGCAGGGCAGAGTTTTGGGCATTGTCAGCCGGGGCGGTTCCATGACGGCTAACTGGATGCATTGTAATCATCGGGAAAATCCGCTCTATGAAGAATATGACAGACTTTTGGAAATTGCACACCGCTACGACATGGTTTTGAGTCTGGGTGACGGGTTACGTCCCGGCGCTATTGACGACGCGACCGACCAGGGGCAACTGTTGGAACTTATTATCCTGGGACAGTTGGCCGCTCGTGCCCGCGCCGCGGGTGTGCAGGTCATGATTGAAGGGCCGGGTCATGTCCCGATTACCGACGTGGAAGCCAATATTCAACTTCAGAAAAAAATATGCCAGGGCGCTCCGTTTTATGTTCTGGGACCGCTGCCGACGGACATCGCGCCGGGTTACGATCATATCACCTCCGCGATAGGCGGCGCGATTGCCGGAGCCGCCGGAGCCGATTTTCTTTGTTATGTAACGCCAGCCGAACACTTGCGCCTGCCCACGTTGGCTGATGTCCGCGACGGTGTCATCGCCGCGCGAATTGCCGCCCACATCGCGGATATCGCCAAAGGGGTGAAGGGCGCAAGGGAACGGGACCGGAAAATGTCGCAATGCCGGAAGAACTTTGACTGGCAAGGGCAGGTGGATTTATCCATTGATCCGGAAAAAACCGTTGCCCTCCTCGAAAAAAGCAAGAGCGCCCAGGATGAAGGTTGCACGATGTGTGGTGAATTCTGCGCGATAAAATTAGGAAAGAGATAACCGGTTCAGGAAAAGATATTGACTCGGACGGCGGAAAATAAAGATGAAAAACGTCACACGGCGGAGGCGATCATTAGACGCTTGAAGCAGGCGGGTTTTGAATCTTATTTTGTGGGCGGTTGCGTGCGGGATTTTGTTCGCGGCGTTATCCCCGGAGACTATGACATTGTTACATCCGCCTTACCCAATCAGGTCGAGGTTTTATTTGAACACACGGTTGCCGTTGGCGCGAAATTCGGCGTGATGGTGGTGATTCAGGACGGCCATTCCTATGAGGTGGCGACTTTTCGCAGCGATGATGTCTATGAAGACGGCAGGCGTCCTACGCGCGTTCACTTTTCATCGGCCAAGGAAGATGTTTTCAGGCGCGATTTTACCATCAACGGTCTGTTGATGGATCCCGAAACCAATCAAATCATCGATTATATAGGCGGCCTTGCGGATATTGACCGAAAAGTCATCCGGACGATCGGAGATCCCGGCGTTCGTTTTCATGAAGACTATTTAAGGATGCTGCGGGCGATTCGTTTCACCGCTAATCTGGGTTTTGACATGGATCCGGCAACGCGAAACGCCATTCAAGTCCATGCGGCAAGTATCAAGGGGATCAGCGCCGAAAGAATTGCCGAAGAGCTTAACAAGATGCTGACGCGCGGAGGTGCCCGCCCCGGATTTGAATTAATGGTCGAAACAGGCATCTTGCAGCAGATCCTGCCGGAAGTGAACAGGATGCGGGGTGTTGGGCAACCGCCTCGGTTTCATCCGGAAGGCGACGTCTGGCAACATACGATGATCATGCTGGATCTATTAAGCGGCGAAACCAGTTCTTCTATCGACCTCTCGCTGGCCTGGGGAGCGCTTCTGCATGATGTCGGCAAACCTGTGTCACGCACTGAGGATGAAGCCGGCGTTCATTTTTATGGACACGTGCAATTAGGAGAGGAGATCGCCGAAGACATTCTCCAGCGGCTAAGATTTTCACGCGCGCAGCGTGAGACGGTGATCAGTCTGGTCCATCACCACATGGTCTTTATGAACGTGCAGAAAATGCGGCCCGCCCGTTTGAAGCGCTTTTTACGGATGCCGAATTTTCATCTGCACCTGCAATTACATCGCCTGGATTGCCTGGCCAGTCATGGAATGTTGGATCATTATGATTTCTGCCGATACCAATTACAAAATTTAGAACAGGAAGCGTTACATCCACCGCGTCTTTTGACCGGTGATGATTTGCTGATGATGGGATTTACTCCCGGGAAGCTCATCGGGGAAATATTGCGGGCCCTGGAAGAAGAACAGCTGGAAAACAGAGTCCATAGCCAGGAAGAAGCATTGGCCTTCGTGCAAAGCCGGTGGAAAACTTAATTTCATTGCGGAAGAGATGGGAAGATGAAAAAATTCTGCCTGAGTATTGCCGTGCTTTTGATGGCTGGTCTCTTGATGCAAGCGTGCACGAGCCGCGGCGCGAAAGTTAAATCCGTTTTACCCCGGCCGCAAAAGCGGCAGTTGGCGATCATGGGGTACACGATTCAAGCAGGCGCGTTCGCGCAAGTGGAACATGCCGTGCGTTTAACGGTAAAGCTCAAAGGCCAGGGGCTGGAGGCCACGTATTTCAAGGCATCCGACGGCCTGTTCAAAGTACGGTTCGGTAATTTCTCTTCAAAGGATACAGCGCGGCTTCGGGGGCGATCGCTGCAACGGGCGGGGGTGATCGAAGAATTTTATATCGTGCAACCGGAAGATTCCGCGGCGGTGAAGCGCGTGCAATATGGCACGGATTATTTGAGAGAATCGCTGGTGAAGAGTGCCCGAGATTTTATCGGCGTGCCTTATTTGTGGGGCGGAACATCCGCCGAGGTGGGCTTTGATTGCAGCGGATTAACAATGACGGTGTATCAGTTAAATGGTTTGGATCTGCCGCGGCATTCCCGAACCCAGTATGACGCGGGGGAGACAGTCGATCGGGGCGACTTGCAAAAAGGCGATCTGGTCTTCTTTGCAACAGGTGAACACGGGAAAGTGTCACATGTAGGTATCTATATCGGCGATGGTCAGTTTATTCACGCGCCGTCTCGCGGCAAAAAAATCCGCATCGACTCTCTATCCAGTGAATACTTCGTTAACCATTATCTCGGAGCGAAAAATTATCTCTGATGGAAATGAATCTCTGAAAACAAAGCCAGTGCTGGATCTCGTGATAATGGTGAAATACTTTGCCTGAAAAAGTCTTTGTCGCAAAATTTAATTTTTATCTTTCTTTGCCGATGAATTTTTTGTCTCGCTTAAATAAAAAATAAAAAATGAAATATTTTTATAGTTTTTGTTGACTGGAGAGAAAAAATAAAGTAAAATTAAAACAAATCAGAAAGATTATTCAATCTGAGACGAAAAAGTAAACTCAATAAAAGGAGGCTAAACCCAATGACAGCAACAGCGAAGAAAGTAGTAAAGAAGGCTGCAAAGCCCGCCGCAAAAAAAGCGACAGCGAAGAAGGTTGTGAAGAAGGCCGCGAAACCCGCCGCCAAGAAGGCCGTGAAGAAGGCTGTTAAGAAAACCGTTGCAAAAAAACCTGCGGCAAAGAAAGTTGTCAAAAAGGCAGCGGCCAAAAAGTAATATCCATAAACCATCATCATTTAAAGAGCAGGCTGACGCGAGTTGCCTGCTCTTTAAATTTCAGCGCCATCCCATTATTTTCCACCAGACGATTTTACGCCAATCCGCCGAATTGATTCTGTACAGAATAAAGCTTGTTTGAAAAAAAAAGAATTCAGTGCTATAAAAATTCAAAATGGATTCGTTCCAGAAGAATGACGTTTTCACATGACCAGGGAATCGTGCATTTTTGTTTTGCGTATAGAGGTGATTCATGACCAGAGACTTAATTCTGAGTATCGACAACGGCACACAATCCGTCCGGGCTCTTATTTTTGATTTAAAAGGAAACCTGCTTTACAAAAAAAGGGTTCCGATGCAGCCGTATGTCTCACGTGAACCGGGTTGGGCGGAACAGGATGTCGGCTATTACTGGACGTCGCTTTGTCAGGTCTGTCAGATGCTCTGGCGTGAAACGTCTGTGTCGAAGGAAGCCATCGCAGGGGTGACGCTGACGACACAACGCGCCACAATGATCAATCTTGATAAAAGCGGTAAACCGTTGCGTCCGGCGATGGTCTGGCTGGATCAGAGGCGCACCAGCGGCTTGAAACCCATAGGCGGATTGTGGGGGCTGGCTTTCAAACTGTCGGGCATGAGCGAAACCGTAGCGTATTTTCAGGCGGAGGCGGAGAGCAACTGGATTAAACGCTATCAGCCGGACATCTGGAAGAAGACGAACAAGTTTCTGTTCCTTTCAGGCTATCTGACCTATTGCCTGACGGGCCGGTTTGTGGATTCCGTTGGTTGTCAGGTCGGCTATATTCCGTTCGATTATAAAAAGAAGGTCTGGGCACCGTCGTGGGACTGGAAATGGCGGCTTACTCATATTGAACCTCAGATGCTGCCGGATTTGATCCCGCCTACAGGTGTGCTGGGACAAATTACCCGTCAGGCTGCCGCAGATACGGGAATACCGGAAGGATTGCCAGTGATCGCCGCCGCTGCGGATAAGGCCTGTGAAGTCATCGGCGCCGGATGTCTGGAACCACATGTCGGCTGCCTGAGTTACGGCACAACCGCCACGATCAATACAACGCACTATAAATATGTTGAAGCCATTCCGCTGATTCCCCCTTATCCTTCGGCAGTGCCGGATGCCTATAGTTTGGAAATACAGATTTACCGGGGCTACTGGATGGTCAGTTGGTTTACGGAGCAATTTGCGCAGTTGGAACAGCAGATTGCCAAGGCACGGGGTGTCGAAGTCGAAACGCTAATTGAAGATCTCTTGCATGAAGTGCCACCGGGTTCCATGGGCTTGATTCTCCAGCCCTACTGGTCGCCGGGCGTCAAAGTGCCGGGGCCCGAGGCTAAGGGCGCTGTCATTGGTTTTGGCGACGTGCATAACCGGGCGCACTTTTACCGCGCTATGCTGGAAGGTCTGGCGTATGCCTTGAGGGAGGGTAAAGAGCGTCAGGAAAAGCGCAGCGGCGTAAATATTACTGAACTTCGTGTGTCCGGCGGCGGATCGCAAAGCGACTCGGCCATGCAGCTTACCGCGGATATTTTCGGTATGTCCACGGCGCGTTCACATATTTATGAAACATCAGGGCTGGGTGCCGCTATCGACGCGGCGGTTGGTTTAAAGCTGCACCGGAGCTTCAAGGAAGCTGTCATGGAAATGACACACGTCGGACAATATTTTGAACCGGATTTAAACACACACAAGATATACAATCAGCTTTACAATCGTGTTTACAAACAAATGTATAAAAAGTTAAAACCCCTCTACGAGGAAATCCGTGACATCACCGGCTATCCCAAAAGGGTGGGGGATGTGTGAATCGTGGATAGTGTATTGACAGAAGAAATAAACAAGCATATAGCGGAAACGTAAAATTTATACATAAAAGGCAGATCCAATTCATGTTGGAATTAAAAAATTTGTATTTCACGGTGCAGGAGAGTGACGGGATCAGCGGCGTGAGGCGCAATATTATCGACGCGATGAATTTCACTTTCGAAAAGGGCAAGTTTTACGCAATCACCGGACCCAACGGCAGCGGCAAAACCACCCTGGCTAAATTAATCATGGGTATTAATCCGGTATCACAGGGAACCATTGTTTTCGATGGACAGGATGTTACGCGCCTGACGATCACCGAACGTGCCAAAGCCGGTATCGCCTACAGCTTTCAACAACCCGCTCGGTTTAAAGGAATTACCTTTCGCGACCTGCTGACCATTGCCACCGGCATTGAGGATGAAAATAAACTGCTTGCTATGCTTTCCAGAGTGGGTATTTGTCCCCTGTCCTTTCTCGACAAAGAGGTGGACGCCAAATTGTCCGGTGGTGAAATCAAGAAAATTGAATTGGCGATCACCATTGCCGCGAATCCTAAAATGGCCATCTACGATGAACCGGATACGGGGATTGATTTGTGGACGATTGGTCCGATGGTGAGTCTTCTGAAAAAAGAATTGGCTGAAAATCGGACAACAACCCTTGTGATCAGCCATAATAAAGCCTTTTTAGAGGCGGCGGATGTGATCCTGATCATCGATGCGGGCAAGATTGTCTATCATGGAAATCTAAAAGGCGCCCTGCCGCTTCTGGATGATTTGAGTGTGTGCACTTATCGGGACAGCTGTGAAGGAGATCGCGATGCTGGATGCTTTAGATAAATCATTATTAAAAACGGTTGCCGATCTGGAAGGTCTGCCCAAAGGCGCCTACAATATACGAAAAAACGGCAAACTACTGAGCCGTCAGGTATCGGCCAATATCAATATTGAAAGTAATGCCGAAGGGACAGGCATTATTGTCAAGATTAAATCGGGCACTAAAAACGAATCCGTCCATATTCCTGTCATTTTGAGCCAGGCCGGTCTATATGATGTTGTCTATAACTCATTTATCATCGGGGACGACGCGGAGGTGACGATTATAGCGGGCTGTGGCATCCACTGCGGTTCGTCCGAACCGGAGGGGCACGCGGGCATTCATGATTTCCAGGTCGGCAAAAGGGCGAAGGTAACGTATGTTGAAAAACATTATGCCTCGGGCGACGGTAAGGGGCGCCGAACGCTCAATCCGACGACCAAAGTATTTCTGGACGAAGGCGCGCACGCGGAGATGGAGTTGACCCAGATCAGCGGTGTCGATGAAGCCAACCGGCTCAATGAAGCGGTGTTGGGACCGGACAGTCTTTTATTGATTATGGAAAGAGTCTTGACGGATGGTGAGCAAACAGCCGTGTCCCAGAATAACATTGTCTTAAAAGGTGCGGGAAGCCGTGCCAACATGATATCGCGATCAGTGATGAAGGGCAATTCCAAACAGACTTTTTATGCGACGATGGACGCGCAAAACAAATGTTTCGGTCATATTGAATGCGATGCGATCATTATGGATAACGGAACCAATGAAACCATGCCATC
>CAZOPH010000034.1:9091-16439 GCA_964581635.1 uncultured Smithella sp. | reverse complement strand
AAAGTTGATCTGTGGAAAAAATCCGGCCATTTTGATCATTACCGCGATAATATGTATTTTACCGAAGTTGACGAGCAGACTTACGGCATTAAGCCGATGAACTGTCTTTCCCACATGCTGATTTATAAATCGAAAATCCGCAGCTATAGGGATCTACCGCTTCGATATTTTGAGCTGGGTACAGTTCACCGTCACGAAAAAACGGGCGTGTTACACGGATTAATGCGTGCGCGTCAATTCACCCAGGATGACGCCCATATTCTCTGCATGCCTGAACAGCTTAATTCTGAAATCCGCGCCATTGCAGATTTTGTCAATTATGCGATGGGCATTTTCGGCTTTGAATATGAAGTGGAATTAAGCACACGGCCTGAACATTCCATCGGATCCGATGCGGATTGGGAACTGGCCACCTCTGCGCTGGAAAACGCTCTCAAGGACAACAATATCAGCTATGAGGTTAATGAAGGCGACGGTGCTTTTTACGGGCCGAAAATCGATTTTAAGCTCAAGGACGCTTTAAAAAGAAAATGGCAGTGTGCGACAATCCAGTGCGATTTTACACTGCCGGAACGGTTCGATCTGAGTTACATCGGCGTGGATGGCGAAAAACACCGCCCCGTCATGCTTCATCGTGTCATTCTGGGCGCGATTGAACGATTCATGGGCGTTCTCATTGAGCATTACGCAGGAGCGTTTCCGGTGTGGCTGGCGCCAACGCAATGTGTTTTGCTAACTGTTACGGATAAACACATTCCATACGCCCAGACCGTTTATACTCGGTTAATTGATGCCGGCATCCGGTGTGAAAAATATTTTGACAATGAAAAACTAGGCTATAAAATCCGTCAGGCGCAAATACAGAAAATTCCTTACATGCTGGTGATAGGCGATAAGGAAGTGGAGGCCGAAACAGTCGCGCCGCGTGTCCGCGACGGTCAGAATCTCGGCGCGCTGCCGGTTGAACAATTTATTGCTTTAGTGCAGGAAATGTGTGCAAAAAAGAAGTAGAATGTTATTCAAATATTGATTGCTTGGGAGGTGCCGTATAGTTAAGGATTTAAGAATCAACAGAGAAATAAAGTCGGCGACGGTCAGAGTCATTAATGAGGAAGGACAGCCTCTGGGTATTATTTCGCTGGATGAAGCGATTGCCAATGCGGAAAGAGTCGGTCTGGATTTAGTGGAAGTATCCTCCAACACCGAGCCGCCGGTCTGCAAAATCATGGATTATGGAAAATACCGCTATAAGCAAAGTAAAAAAATCCATGATGCCAGAAAAAGCCAGACGGTCATTCATGTTAAGGAAATCCGTTTAAGGCCCAAAACAGAAGCACATGATTTACAGACTAAAATAAAACATATAAAAAAGTTTTTGGAACAACACAACAAAGTGAAAATATCGATGATGTTCAGGGGGCGTGAAATAGCTTTTACGGAGATCGGCCGTAAATTGATGGACCAAATTAAAGGTGCGTTGGCTGATGAATGTATTATGGATCAGGAGCCACGTCTGGAAGGCCGGAACATGGTCATGATTGTTTCACCCAAAAAATAAATACATGAGAATAAAAAAAGAGGTGAGAATATGCCAAAGATGAAAACACATAGAGGAGCTGCCAAGCGCTTTTCGGTTACTGCGAAGGGTAAGGTGAAACGGAGTAAGGCCTTTGCCAGTCACATCCTCACAAAAAAGACCACCAAAAGAAAAAGAACTTTGAGGAAATCCACACTGGTTCATTCG
Source organism: uncultured Smithella sp. (assembly GCA_964581635.1). GTDB lineage: Bacteria > Desulfobacterota > Syntrophia > Syntrophales > Smithellaceae > UBA8904. Next base: position 14,695 of record CAZOPH010000034.1, on the reverse strand, counting down.
GCAAATGCGACTGCAATCAAGAGGCTTATTCCCTATTTATAGGCTACAGATATCACTGAAGTTGTTATTAATTGAGGAGAGTAAAAGTAATGTCGAGGATAAAAAGAGGCGTCACTTCCCGGAAGAAAAGAAGATCAATATTAAAGAGGGCTAAAGGTTTCTTTGGTGCGCGCAGTCGTCTGCTGCGAACCGCTACGGAAGCCGTCAACAAGGCTCTGTGTTATGCGTATCGAGATCGCAGAGGTCGTAAAAGAGAGTTCCGCCAACTGTGGATAGCGCGTATCAACGCTGCTGCCCGCCTGAACAACATCTCGTACAGCCGCCTCATGGATGCTATGAAAAAGGCAGACATAGCGCTGGATCGCAAGATTTTGGCCGAACTGGCTGTAAATGACCCGCAAGGTTTCGCGAAGATTGTCGCAACAGCCAAAGGCGAGCAGACGGCATGATTGCGGATCTTCAACAGTTGGAGAAGAATGCTCTTGCCGAACTGAAAGAAGCCGGGGCTGAAGATTCGATTCTGGCCATAAGAACAAAATATCTGGGACGCAAGGGGTTGCTCACCGGCCTGTTAAGAAATATTGCTCAGGTGCCGATAGATGAAAAACCTCTGTTCGGCAAACGCTGCAATGAAGTGAAGGAGCTTCTGGAAACAAAAATTGAAGAAGCTCTAAAGAGTCAGGCGCAAAATAAAAAAGAAGAAATTCTGGCCAGAGACAAAATTGATGTCACGTTGCCCGGTAGAGGGGTTCGACCGGGCAGAGTGCATCCTGTAGTTCAAATCCGCCGCGAAATTTGTGATATCTTTGCCTCTTTCGGTTTTTCGGTCGTCGAAGGTCCGGAAGTCGAGTGGGACTATTACAACTTTGAGGCACTCAACATTCCTCAGGATCATCCCGCCCGGGATATGCAGGATACCTTCTACATTGAAGATAATATGGTCCTGCGCACCCATACTTCACCGGTTCAGGTAAGGATTATGGAAAAAGTGAAACCCCCGGTCCGCATTTTGTCGCCGGGACGAGTTTACCGGCCGGATTCCGATGTGTCCCATACCCCGATGTTTCATCAAATTGAAGGATTGCTGGTTGATCAGGGAATCAGTTTTGCCGATCTGAAAGGCATTCTGACCGCTTTTCTTAAAAAAGTTTTCGGTGACGATACGCTCTTGCGTTTTCGTCCCAGTTTTTTCCCCTTTACCGAACCATCGGCTGAAGTGGATATTCGCTGCGTCATTTGTCGGGGTAAAGGTTGCCGTGTCTGCGGGCAGAGCGGCTGGCTCGAAATATTAGGGTCAGGTATGGTTGATCCCGCCGTTTTTAAAAATGTCGGTTATGATGCCGAGGTTTATTCCGGTTTCGCTTTTGGTCTTGGACTGGAACGCATTGCCATGTTGAAATACGGCATTTCCGATATTCGTCTTTTGTTTGAAAACGACATTCGATTCCTCAAACAATTCTAGGAGAGCTTCGTCCCATGCTCGTTAGTCTTAAATGGCTTAAAGATTATATTGATCTCGAATTAACGGCGCAAGAGCTTGCCGATCGGTTAACGATGACCGGTCTGGAAGTGGATGCGATTAAAACAGTTGCACACAAGTTTTCCGGTGTCGTGGTCGCTAAAATTTTATCTGTCAGGCCGCATCCGGGAGCGGATAAACTATCTTTATGCGACGTGACGGACGGAACCCAAACCTATCCCGTTGTTTGCGGAGCTAGAAACATTAAAGCCGGCGATATCGTGCCACTAGCAAAAATAGGGGCGGTCATTCCCGGCGAATACACGATCAAATCAACGGTATTGCGGGGCGAGAAATCCGACGGTATGCTCTGCTCGGAGTCGGAACTGGAAATCGGTGATGATGCATCGGGTATTATGCAATTACCGACCGGTCTGACGCTGGGGATCCCACTAGAGACGGCCCTGAATCTGGGCGACACGGTTTTGGATGTCAGCATAACACCGAACCGTTCTGATTGTCTCAGTATGATCGGGGTGGCCCGTGAAATCGCCGCCTTAACCGGTAAGAAAGTTAAGATGCCGGCCCTCAAAATCAAAGAATCAGTCGAAGATATTTCTTCTCTTACTTCGGTATCCATTGTAGATGCGGATCTGTGTCCGCGTTATTCAGCCAGGATGATCAAAAATGTTAAAATCGGTGACTCTCCGATCTGGATGAAGACGAGACTGGAAGCAGCGGGTTTGCGCGCAATCAATAATGTTGTAGATGTGACAAACTTCGTCATGCTGGAGATGGGTCAGCCACTGCATGCTTTTGATTTTCGTTTCCTGGAAGAGGGACGTATCGTTGTGCGTAAATCAAAAACCGGTGAAGTCTTTGTTTCGCTCGACGAACAAAGCCACATTCTCCCCGATGACTCCGTATTAATCTGCGACGGCAAAAAGCCTGTGGCCATCGGCGGAATTATGGGGGGGCTCAATTCTGAAGTCAAGAATGATACGCAGGTCATTTTCCTGGAGAGCGCCTATTTTAATCCTTCTTCCATTCGCCGTTCATCACGCCGTTTGGCAATGCCGACCGATGCCGCTTTTCGTTTTGAAAGAGGCATTGACCCGGAAGGTGTAATTCGGGCGCTTAATCGCGCGGCGCAATTAATTGCCGATCTTTCCGGAGGATCCATCTGTAAAAATTATATTGATGAATACCCGAAAAAAATTAAGGCTATTGAAAATATTCCCCTCCGTCTGGATCGAATTCGTGAAATAATTGGTACGACCATTGCCGCCAAAGACGTTGTTCGCATCCTGAAGAGTATCGGCATGATTGTGCGTCAGGGGGGGAAGGGCAAATATCTTGTGACACCACCAACCTATCGGGTGGATATAGAAAGAGAGATTGATTTAATCGAAGAAGTTGTGCGGTTGTATGGTTATGATCACGTGCCAGTGACCTTGCCAGCCGTTTCGGTGACAGACTTGGCAAGCATTCCTCGCTTGGATCTGGAGGAAAGGGTCCGTCAATTACTCATCGGCAGCGGCTATTCAGAAATTATCAATTATAGTTTTACATCGCCCGCCTCGGTTGATTATCTTTGCTTGCCTGAAGAAGATGAACGGCGCAACTTCGTGGTCATCAAAAATCCGCTGACGGAAGAGCAATCGGTGATGCGCACAACCATGGCTTACGGGTTGCTGGAGAGCCTGAAGAAAAATATTAACAATGCATCGTTCAACTTAAAAATCTTTGAAATAGGACGTGTCTTTCTGAAGCGTAAAGCGGGAGAATTACCGGAAGAAAAGAATATCCTGGCAGGTCTTTTGTCTGGAAAAGCCTCAGAAGACCTTTGGGGAGCGAAAGTGAATGTTGATTTTTACGATCTTAAAGGCTCTCTGGAAAATATTTTTTATGATTTAAAGCTGAAGCAGTGCCGTTATCGTGCTGAGATATCAGAACCATTTTTACATCCCGGTCAATCATGTGGCCTGTATGTCAAAGAGACGCAGGTAGGTTATTTAGGCCAGGCGCATCCGGATGTGATGCAGAAAATGGATATCAAAAGTGCCGCTTATCTATTTGAAATTAATCTTGATCTATTGGCTAGACAGATCAAACAGCGAATAAGTTACAAGGAAATATCCAAATTTCCGGCAGTCACTCGTGATGTTGCTTTTGTGATTTCTGCCTCTATGGAAGCGGAAAAGATGCTGGAAATTGTTTTAAGCCAACGTGAAGATTTACTTGAAAATGTGGGGATTTTTGATATATACGTTGGCAAAGGTCTTGACGAAGGGACAAAGAGTGTGGGGCTAAGATTTTCCTATCGTGCTCTCGACAGGACTTTAACGGATACGGAAATCAATTCTATCCATGACAAAATTGTTCACAACACGGTCCGACTGACGGGTGCAAAAATAAGAACCTAATAGTTTACATGACGTTAAAACGGAGGAAAAGAAATGACGAAGATTGATATTATCCAGAATGTTTATGAAAAACTCGGTTTTTCCAAAAAAGAATCAGCGGATATTGTTGAATCCGTGTTTGACATCATCAAAGACAGCCTTGCGCAAGGTGAGAGAGTTAAGATTTCCGGTTTCGGAAATTTTATGGTTAAAGAGAAACGAGCCAGACGAGGCCGTAATCCCCAGACCGGACAGGAAATATCCATTACCGCACGCCGGGTTTTGACTTTTAAATCCTCCCAGGTGTTGCGTAAATCTCTAAACGGTTAATAATTTATTCAACTGCACAAATGGTCCTAAACTTTTAAAAAGCTTTTTCATTTCCGCTTTCGATGCGAAGTTTTTTTATGTTTAGGATTGCAGATGTATTTCTCCGTAAGGATTCAGGAATTGTATGGATAACATCATTCCCGAAAAGGCTTATTTCCGTATTGGAGAAGTGAGCAAAATCCTCAGCGTTGAACCTTATGTTATTCGTTATTGGGAGACTGAATTTAAGACGGTCAGACCGGTAAGGACAAAAGCGGCTCAGCGTCTGTATCGAAAGAAGGACGTTGAAGAATTATTAACAATACGAAATCTTCTCTACCAGCAACGTTTCACAATCAACGGTGCCAAAAAACAGCTGATGAAAATGCGCCATGACGATGAAGCGTCGCTCACAGCCGACCATGATGAAAAATTAATTTTGATTAAAAGGGGATTGCAGCAAATAAAAAAGATTATGAGCTAAAAAGCCGGTAATAATGGTTGCCGGCTTTTTAGCTCATAAAGTGCAGATCGTTATTTCTTACTCGCTCTTTTGGAAGCTTTGAGCGGGTTAATCTTCTGAGTTTCCTTAATTTCCAATTTAACGTGTGATGCACTTGGGCAGTTGCCGGTCATCCACTTGCTTTTTGGATCCGGATAAACCTTGCAATACTTACCGGTTTCGTATTCGAAAATTTTACTGCAGTCACCGCATTTATCGATGATCACAACACAGCTGCCGCCGAAAAAACCACAGCCTTTTTTACTCATGAAAGCGCATTCCACTCCCTTTTTAACTGTCTGACAAAGCATTTTGTACAACCCCCTTCTATATAAATTACGCGAAAATATTTAGACGTTGCGGAAAAGCACAAGGAATCAAGAAATATCCACGTCGCTATTGACATTAAAACCGGCGTGTCCTTAACAGCAAAAAAAACACCTGTCAAGAAAAATTAAAAGCTTATCCAGACGCCCTGATTAAATTGACTTAACCTGCCATTTATGTTAGTTCCTTCGGCACATAAAAATATGAAAATAATCAAGATCTATGCGCCTGGGTCCATAAAAAATGAAAAGAGAATCTTTAATTAAAATATTTTTGAGATCTTTTTTCATCCATACCACACTGAACTTTCGACGAATGCAAAATCTTGGTTTCGCATATTCGATAATTCCGCTTCTCCGTGAACGGAAATTATCCGGTGGGGATGAAAAAGAAATGCTGACCCGTCACTTGCAGATGTTTAACACGCACCCATATTTATCTGCGCCGTTGATCGGCTCGATAATCCGGATGGAAGAAGAGCGGCAAGACGGAGATGATGCCGCTGCCATCGTGATGGTTAAACAAAGCTTGATGGGTCCCTACGCTGCGATTGGCGATACTTTTTTCTGGGGTGTGCTTCGACCCTGCGCGGGAATTATCGC
>CAZOPH010000034.1:0-8991 GCA_964581635.1 uncultured Smithella sp. | reverse complement strand
ATCTTGTCTTGTTGGTGGTTGATTAAAAAAGGTGTATCGCAAATTTATATTCTATATGGAGCAGTGCTACTGTTTATGATTTATTCATCAAGAGACTTATTACTGTGTTGGAAATGAAAACATTTAAATTAAAAAATAAATTAGGCATGCACGCACGTGCAGCTGCGTTGTTTGTCCGTATTGCACAGAAGTATCAAGCGGAAATATTTATTGAGCGCAACGGTCAAACGGTTAATGGAAAGAGTATTCTGGGAATTTTGACCCTTGCTTGCCCGATGGGCGGTATGATAACGGTAAGCGCCGAAGGGGCTGATGCTTCCCAGGCGTTGGCCGAGCTCGAAGACTTGATTGAAAATAAATTTGGAGAAGAATAAAATATAACATGACGTCTGATCAAGGCAAAAAAACTTTTGTTCTTAAGGGAATTGGCGTTTCTCCGGGAATCGTTATCGGCAAAGTTTACCGCTTTGATCCGCTGGACGCCCAGATATCTTTTTATAAACTCAATAACGATGAATTAATCCCTCACGAAGTTAATCGTTTTAGGATTGCCCTGAAAGAATCAACACGACAGCTCTTGGAAATTCAGGAAAATCTCAAAAAAACAAAAGTGACCGAACCCCTTTATATTATAGATGTTCACATCTTACTCTTATCGGATAAAAAATTCATCAACCGTACCATCAAATATATTCGCCGTTTGGGTGTCAACGCCGAATGGGCCTTGCGCATGACGCTGGATCATTACAAGCAGGTCTTTGAAGCCTTGGAGGATGTTTATATCAGTGGCCGCATCAGTGATGTGCAGTATGTTGTCCAGCGGATTCTGCGTAATCTGTCCGGTGAAAAGCATGAAACGGTTTGGGAAGTCGGCCATGAAGGTGTGGTTATCGTTTCACATGATCTGTCCCCGGCTGATACGGCGCAAATGAAACTGGATAAAATCGTCGGTTTTGCCACCGACAGCGGCGGTCGTACCTCGCATACTGCGATTGTCGCCCGATCCATGGAATTGCCTGCTGTCGTCGGCCTTGATAATGTCACCCGCTTTGTCCGCACGGGCGATGAAATCATCGTTGACGGGACGTCGGGACTTGTAGTGGTCAATCCTTATCCTGATATGCTCAAAAGGTACGAAGAAAAGAAGCGTCATTATGACGACGCGAAAGACGAGTATCTTAAATATGCCAAGTTGCCCGCCGTGACACTGGATCATTACCATGTGCAAATCGGTTCTAATATCGAATTTATAGAAGAGATTCCTTCGGCGATTGTTCATGGGGCGGAGCACATCGGGCTTTACCGCACGGAATTTCTCTATATCTATCGGGATGATTTGCCAACGGAAGAAGATCATTTCAATAATTATCGTCAGGTTGTGACAGAAAAAAAATTATCGTGGGCAACCATCCGCACATTTGACTTGGGTGGCGATAAATTTACTAAATATCAAAAACAGGCTAAGGAATTAAATCCACAAATGGGATTACGGGCTATTCGTTTTTGTTTGAAGGAGATTGAGATTTTCAAAACGCAGCTCAGGGCCATCTGGCGCGCGAGTGCCCTTGGAAGAGTTAAAATTCTTTTCCCGATGATTTCCGGCATCGAAGAGATCCGTGAAGCCAAGCGTTTACTGGAAGAAACCCGCCAGGAGCTTTTAGGCCAGGGGGTGACGATTGCCGACCGGATGGACATTGGGGTGATGATCGAAGTGCCGGCAGCCGCCGTTATTGCCGATCAGCTTGCGCAGGAAGTCGATTATTTCAGTATCGGCACCAACGATTTGATTCAGTATGCGCTCGCGATCGACCGTTCCAACGAAAGAGTTACCTATCTTTATGAACCGTTGCATCCCGCTGTTTTGAGGTTAATCAAAAGAATTGTGGATCAAGCTCACAAAGCAAAAATTCGTGTGGCTATGTGCGGAGAAATGGCGGGGGACCCTCTTTGTTGTCTGATTCTTTTAGGAATGCAGTTGGATGAATTAAGTATGAATCACCTGGCTATTCCCCGCATCAAACGAATTATACAACAGTCAACTCTTGAAGATTCCCAGAAACTCCTGAATCAGGCAATGTCTTTTAACAATGCCAATGAGGTGCGGGCTTATGTTCAGGATTATATGAGCGATCGCTTTCCAGATGAATTTCAAAAGAAGGAATTATAGATTCCAGAGTCTTATTTGCGTAAAATTCAATAGAATAAATCGGATTGATTATGAGTGAAAAAGGACCAACAGTCGTCGATCGTCATGAAAATGAATACTATGCCGGCTGTCTTTATGACAAACAGGATTTCTGGCGTTTTCGGCTGGCGAAAGCTTATCTTTCGCGTGTTTCCATCGCTGATGAAGAAGTCAAAGCTCTTAAGGAACTTGCCGGTGAGGGTGTTATCGTTTACGCCATCAAGCAGAGAAGTAAACTCAACAGCCTGATTATTGCCGAAATTACCGGTCGTAATGGCTTGGCCAGACCGGTTTACTGTCACGGTATGAGCATGTCGTATTGGCAACCCCTGCCCAAGATGCTGAAATTTCTTTGGTCATCTTTTTTACGCCGTTTCCGCAACAATACGATCATACGTCAGGGCAAACTGGATTTTCTAAAAAGAAAAGTCGCTGGAAAAGAAAGCATTGTCATCCATCTGGGTGAGTCGGAATTTATTGAAAATCGTTTTGCTGAAGATGCGCTGGCCAGTCTGATCAACCTTCAGAGCACAGTTTCCTTTCCCATCTTTATCGTGCCGGTTCTCGTGGCCTATGGTCGCCGCCGGGAGAAAGAAGATGAAAGCCTTTTTAACATCCTTTTCGGTCAGATGGAACATACAGGCACACTTCGGCGTTTGATCACTTTTATCCGCTATTCGAAGAAGGCCTTTGTGATTCCCACAGAACCGGTCAACCTGGCTGATTATCTATCCGCTGGCAGGAATCTAACCCAGGACGAACTGATTCATGAATTGCGCGGAGAATTGATTGATCGGATTGAAGAAGAAAAGACAGCAGTGGTCGGGCCCGCTTTAAAATCGCGCGAGGAGCTCATCGGCATGGTGATGCGCGACCCAAAACTGAATCGATTCATGGATAATTATGCACAGAAAACCAAAAAGAACAGAGCTGCGATTGTAAAAGATGCGCGCCGTTATCTTTACGAAATTGCCGCTGATTACCGGGAAATGTTTATTGAGCTTTGGGACAAGATGCTCAGCTGGGTTTGGAACACGGTTTATGACGGTCTCTCTATTGATTCTGAAGGGCTTGCCAAAATTCGCAGTTTGTCCAAAAAAATGCCCTTTGTCATCATTTCCTGTCATCGCAGCCACATTGATTATCTGCTTCTTTCTTACGTCTTTTATAAAAATAATATTCAGATGCCGTTTATTGCCGCGGGTAACAATCTTTCTTTTTTCCCACTGGGGTTCATTTTTCGCCGCTCCGGTGCTTTCTTCCTCCGACGCAGTTTTCGGGGTAACGATCTTTATGGAGAAGTCTTTTCCAAATATATGGCCACGCTTCTGCACGAGGGTCTTCCGCTGGAATTTTTCATTGAAGGTGGCAGAAGCCGGACCGGAAAAATGGTTATGCCCAAATATGGTTTGTTGTCGATGATTATTCAGGCCTATCAGGATAAGTATTGCGAAAATATGGCCGCTGTGCCCGTGTTTATTGGATATGACCGTGTCATTGAGGAACGCTCTTATCTGAAAGAGTTGTCCGGGGCGCCCAAGGTTCAGGAGAATACCGCTGAAATTATTAAAAGTACCAAAATGTTGCGCAAGAGATACGGCCGGGTTTATATCAATGTCGGCGAGCCAATCATCATGAAAGACTATCTGGCGGCGCAGGATAAGTCCATGGAACAGATGACGATGGATGAACGTCAAAGTCTTTATCGAAAAATCGGGTATGAAGTCGTTCTGGAGATTAATAAGGTTTCGGTGGTCACGCCGTTTGCGCTGGTAGCGTCCGGCCTTTTAAGCCATGATCGGCGCGGCATATCTCATGATGAATTAAGTGGAATATTAAATGAGTTTTATCAGTATTTATTCACCAGGCAGGTGAAGTTTGCCGCAACGTTTGCGCATCGGGATAAAGCGATTGCCGATGCTCTGAACATTTTCGATACGACGGGTATTATTTCCAAGATTGAAGCCGATGAAGAAGAGGAGGAAATGCAGGATATCGTGTATTCTCTTCCCGATACAAAAAGGTTGAATCTTGAATACTACAAAAACAACATTCTGCATTTTTTTATACCTATTTGTTTTGTCGCAACATCTATGGTGAAAAATCCTGAAGATGTCATATCCCTGGCGAAGGTTACGGGAGACTATAAATTTCTAAAGTGGCTCTTATGGAATGAGTTTATTTTTGAAGAGAATCGTGATGATGTGGAAGAAGTTAATGATGTTCTTTCTTATTTACACACGAGGTCCATGATTGTCACCACCGAGCGTGAGGGCGAAGCCTGGATCGAAGTCAAAAGCAAAGGCGGCGCGAGATTGAAGCCTTTTGCCGGACTTGTTCACAACTATCTGGAGTCTTGCTGGATCGTCATTCGCAGTCTGGTTTATCTTAAGAAGAAACCGCTAACGCAAAAAGAGTGGCTGGCCAAGATTCGGCCTTTGGGAGAGCGGATGTTTAGCAAAGGAGAAATATTGCGCGCCGAAGCCCTTTCGCAGGCCAATTATCAAAATGCCATCAAATTTCTGGAAGGCGCTGAATTAATTATCTCACAAGCCAAAGAAGAAAAAGGCGGTAAAAGAGAAGTCACTTTCAGTCTGACGGATAATCGGGCGCAACTGGAAGTGTTGCGCCGCCGCTTGTTTAAGTTCCTCTAGTCTTTTAATTACCGGTCAATTGAATATTCCGGACAGCGCATTCGAAACCATTACGAAGCTAAAAAAAAGGCCATACCCTCAATACAAGGACATGGCCTTTTTAATATTCTTCTGCTTGCTTATTTTTTCTTTCCTGTTTTCGCCGGTTGTTTGATGTTGTAGAATGCCTCTTTGCCGCGGTATTTTGCCGAGTCACCCAGTTCTTCTTCAATGCGGATCAACTGGTTGTACTTGGCCAGCCGGTCTGTACGGGAAAGCGAACCGCTTTTGATCTGGCCGCAGTTGGTTGCCACAGCGATGTCTGCCATAAAGGTGTCTTCCGTCTCGCCGGAACGATGCGAAACAACGCAGGTATAGCCGGACTCCTTGGCGCGGCTCATGGTTTCCAGCGTCTCGGTAACAGAGCCGATCTGATTGAGCTTAATCAGGATGGAGTTAGCGATCGCCAAGTCGATGCCCTTGTTCAGACGTTTGACGTTGGTAACAAACAGGTCGTCACCAACAATCTGGATTTTGCTTCCCAGAACGTCCGTCATCAGTTTCCAGCCGTTCCAGTCATTTTCCGCCAGACCGTCTTCAATGGAAATGATCGGGTATTTGGCGACCAGATCAGCATAGAATTTCACCAGTTCTTCGGCCGACTTCTGGGGTTTGGCTTCCGCTGCCAGAATATATTTGCCTTTTTCGTAAAAAGAGCTAGCCGCGCAGTCCAGAGCGATAAAGATGTCCTTGCCGGGCTTGTAGTTGGCTTTTTCAATGGCCGTCATAATGGACGACAGGGCTTCCTCATTGGATTTCAGGTTAGGGGCAAAGCCGCCTTCGTCGCCGACCGATGTATTTAAACCTTTACCTTTGAGAACGGACTTCAAAGAATGAAAAACTTCCGCATTCATACGAATGCCTTCCTTGAAATTTGGGGCGCCGACCGGCAGGATCATGAATTCCTGGATGTCCACGTTATTGTCCGCATGCTGGCCACCGTTCAAAATATTGGACTGGGGAATAGGCAGAACGTTGGCATTGACGCCGCCTAGATAACGATAGAGTGGCAACCCGGATAATTCCGCGCCCGCTTTGGCGCAAGCCATCGATACGGCCAGGATAGCGTTGGCTCCGAGCTTTCCTTTGTTTACGGTGCCGTCGAGTTCAATCATGGCAAAGTCGATATCGCGTTGGCTGCGGCAATCCATCCCGATGATTTCCGGTCCGATTTTGTGAAGAATGTTTTTAACGGCAGTTTCAACACCTTTTCCGTTGTATCTTTTCTTGTTACCGTCACGCAATTCCAGCATTTCATGCTCACCGGTGGAAGCGCCTGAAGGTACGGCCGCTCGCGTTGTAAATCCTGATATGGTGGTAACCTCAGCTTCGACCGTTGGATTTCCCCGGGAATCAAGTATTTCTCTGGCATGAATATTGATGATTTCTGGCATATAAAAAAACCTCCTTTTCTGCTTTGCCATGACCTATAACAGAGAGATGAGTTGATTTCAAGGCGACAATCAAACGAGCTTGATAACTTTCAGCAAGTCATATAGAAAGAAGCTGATTTTTCAGCGAAAAGGAGTAAAAAATTTGCAGGCGAACGTTGATAAAAAAGATAAAAACACCAAGCTCTTTCTTCATTTAAAAAAATGGCTGGAAAGAGCCGTGCTGGATTATTCCATGATCGAAGAAGGCGACCGTATATTGATTGGCATCTCCGGTGGCGCGGATAGCTTGACGCTGCTGGATTTGCTGGACTCAAAGATGATTTTTGTGCCGGATTTTTCCTTTATTGCCGTTAATATTGACATGGGTTTTGATCCAACGTATCAGGCCTATGGTGTACTTGAAAAATATTTTCAGGACAATCACTACCCGTATGTGATGGAAAAGACCGACATCGGTCTTAAATCGCATTCTGATTTCAATAAGAAAAATCCCTGTTTTTTGTGCTCTCGTTTAAGGCGCAAAAGAATTTTTGAAATCGCCGATGAAAAAGGTTGCAACAAGATTGCTTTTGCCCATCATCGTGACGATATTATAGAAACCCTGCTGATTAATATGTTTTACGGGCGCGAAATCAGCACAATGATGCCTAATCAGAGCATATTTGGAGGCAAGCTGCATATTATACGCCCGCTGGCTTATCTGCAGGAGGAACTGGTGAAGAAATACAGCCGTGAGCGGCAATTTCCTGCAGTAAAAAACAATTGCCCCACAAGTAAAACCTCAAAGCGGGTTTATGTTAAGAATCTATTAAATGAATTGGAGTGGGATAATAAGGAAATTCGGGATAATATTTACAAAGCCATGGGCCATGTCAAACTGGATTATCTGCTGATGCAGAAGAAAAAATAAATGGATTTAATCGTGTTATAAGGTAAAATCGAACCATGGCAAAAGAAAATACAGCACAAAAACTGATCGCGTCCAACAAATTCGCGCGGGTGAATTACGATATCGACGATATTTACGAGGCCGGCATCGTGCTGTCCGGGACGGAGGTCAAGGCGCTGCGCGCCGGCAAGGCCAATCTCAAAGACAGCTACGCCGTCATCAAGGATGATGAAGTTTATCTGCGGGAGATGCATATCAGCCATTATGATTTCGGCAACCGATCCAATCACGAGCCGCTTCGGCCACGTAAGCTGCTCTTGCATAAGCGGGAGATTCGCAAGCTCTACGGCAAGTCACGGGAAAAGGGATTGGCGCTGGTGCCGCTCAAACTCTATTTTAAAAACGGCAGAGTGAAAGTGGAAATCGGTGTCGGTAAAGGTAAAAAGTTATATGACCGCCGCGAGGATATCAAACAGCGTGAAGAACGCCGCACACTAGCCCGTGATTTTAAATCCAAACTGATCAAAGTTTGATAGAAAGAAATAATGCATGAGGCATCAAATGGTGGAAGGGAAAAAAATAAGTGAGAGCAGGGTAATCATGGGGCAGGTGATGAATCCGGAGAACGCCAATCCGGCGGGAAACGTTCACGGCGGCGATATCATGAAACTGATTGATACGACCGGAGGTGTTGCTGCCACACGCCATGCACGGGCGCATGTGGTAACCGCATCCATTGACCGTCTGGATTTCCATCATCCTGTCTGTGTTGGCGATGTATTGACGCTCAAGGCATCCGTTAACTATGTGGGTAAAACTTCCATGGAGGTCGGAGTCCGGGTAGAGGCGGAAAACCCGATTACCGGCATGACACGGCATACAGGTTCTGCCTATCTGACCTTTGTAGCTCTGGACGCCAACAAGAGGCCAATGCCGCTTCCACCTTTGATTTTGGAGACGGATGAAGACCGCTACCGACAGAAAGAAGCGGAAGAAAGAAGGCAGATGCGCCTTGCGGAAAAGAAAAAAGAAAAGAAAAAGCATGAAATCGGGCGGTGCTGAAAATACTTTGGTTTAATCAATACTTAAATTCTGTCATTCACGCGAAGGCGGGAATTCAGCTCTGTAAATAGGTTTCTTCCTTTTGACAAAAGGATATTCGGGGATTATACTAATAGAAAATTAAAAAGGGGGCGTAACGGTTTCGACGGGGACATTTGAAGTTGTAGAAGCGTGCCGAGGTTCCTACAGGCCTCGTTAAACAGGTAGGAAACATATAATCGCAGACAACTACGATTACGCTTTAGCCGCTTAGTCGGCTAACGTTCTACCCGGTTTGCCTGTTGGCTGGACTAGAACGTCATTAAGACAGGATAGCCAAACTTCATTCCTGGGGGAGGGAGGCGAAACCTTACAGGATAGCGCGGTGAGATCCGGCCTTAGGGAGCAAACCAGCGTGAAGGTTCTAAAACGAAGGCTACGCACGTAGAAGCTCCAGCGGAAGGTTTTCGGACGCGGGTTCAATTCCCGCCGCCTCCACCATTAGGGAATCCAACATAGTCCAACAACTTGAAAAACCAGTAGAAATACTGGTTTTTTTCTTGCAATCTGTTTAATAAGTTGTAAGATGCACGTCAAAATTAAAATAAAAAAAGCAAAGGAGTAACTTTTCAAGCCCCTCCTGATTAACCTAAAGAGCAATATTATTTGACGCACATTTTACAAGGAATGCAATGAAAGAGCAGAAATCCATCGAAAACACCAAAGGACAGATAGTTCTATATAAAAACAAACTGGAAGTCCGTTTGTCAGGAGATACCGTTTGGCTGA
>CAZOPH010000033.1:0-16456 GCA_964581635.1 uncultured Smithella sp. | reverse complement strand
AGACTTGTTTGATAAACATTTATTAGCTTTTAATGAAGAAGATCGAAAAGTAAACGAATACCTCAAATCACTGTCCAAAATAGCATCAAGTGCAGGGATGCCTGTACCCCAGATTACTAATGCGATAAAAGTTCATGAAGAATTAGGACATCAGTATCGGGAAGCCCTGAAAAAGTATAATCAGTTTGATCTTAAAAGTGCCGTACTGGTCGATAAAAGCATACGAGGTATTGATCGGAAACTGACAGATGATATAGACGCGATTGTGGTTGTTATTAAAACCCTAGCAGAGAAAAGACTGGAGGAAACGGAAATGATAGCAAAAACTAAGATTGAAGCCTATCAGGCCTTATCCTTCTTTTTAATTTTTCTTGTTATTGCCGGCGTAGGTTTCAGCATCTATAACGCTTGGTCTATTACCAAAGATCTACCATCATAAGAGAATAGAAACAGTACTAAAAAAGTGAAAAGAAATATTTGAACGATAATCTCTGTCAATTCTGAACGCCATGATGGACGGACTCTGAAGATTATGCGAAAATGCAATCATTAATGTTTTAATTATCGCGACACCAGCAGAAAATAAGTCTCAACTTTGCCCGAAAAAACAAAATTTCAACTCTGATGGAAATACTGGATATCAATCCGTAATCATCAAAATTTGCTGAACTCTAGCTTAACATGTGGTACAAATTTCTGGGGCAGGTCACCCCTTACACCTGCACCGCATTCATCCTCGCCATTAATGGCGGGGTATTCTGCGGTAGTTTCATAAAATTCTCAAATTGAGAAAGATTATGAATATAAACAAATTTCGTTCAGCCATATCTATAATACTGTTATCCGTTTTATTATCCGTGACAGCAGACCTCCGTGCAGCGGAAATAGATGGAATTTATTTTAATGATAATTATTCTGTCGGGGACAGGAAACTGAACATACGGGGCTATGCGATTCTTAATTATATGCTTGTAATTAAGGCCTACGCAGGGGCGCTATACATGGAAAACGGCATCCCATCCTCCTCTGTACTTGGAAATACGCCGAGGATTCTGGAACTATACTATTTCCAAAATATCAGCGCTGAGGACTTCAGATTATCAACCAAAGAAATGATAAGGCGCAACACATCAGATTCAGAATTCAATATGATCAGTGGCAGGCTTACTGCATTCAACACCTTCTACAGAGATGTTAAGCCGGGGGACAGATACAGAGCGGAATATCTCCCCGGTAAAGGTACAACGCTTTATCTTAACGGAATAACGCTGGGATCCGTGGCCGGAAACGATTTTTCAAAGGCATTTTTTTCAATATGGATAGGGAAAAACCCTATAGATAAAAAATTCAAGGATAGAATACTGGGGAGGAAATAATGAATGACAGACTTCCGTTGTTCACCAAAATATCCTACGCTCTGCCTGCGTTCACCCTTGCAGTCATAGGAATCCCTGTATATGTCTACATCCCGAAATTTTATACCGATGCTCTCGGAGTTCCTGTGGCTGCAGCGGGTGTAATCCTCCTTGCGATACGGCTCTTCGATGCTTTCACAGACCCGCTCATTGGGATTATCTCAGACAAGGCAGTGACGCGTTTCGGACGAAGGAGACCGATGATCCTTACGGGGGCCATCCTTGTTGCGGCATCAATTCTTTTTTTGTTCAATCCCCCGAACCTTACAGTCACAGGTGCAACAGCTTGGTTTGTCCTGTGGGTTTTTCTACTCTTTCTCTCATGGACTATTGTTGCTGTTCCCTATGAATCTCTGGGCCCTGAGCTTACTTTTGACTATAAAGAGAGAACGTCTCTCTTTGCCATGCGCGACGGTCTTCTTCTTCTGGGGATATTCGCTGCAGCAGCATCTCCGGCGCTTATTAAAAATATTTTCAGCGGAAGGATAGCCTCAGGCGGTGAAGGGGAAGTGTTTTTTATTATGTCATTATTCTATTCACCCCTGATAACTGCCAGCGCTTTGTGGTGTGTTTTTTTTGTGAAAGAGAGGATATCTACTCCTCGAATAACCGATATTTTTCAAGGATTGCGTTATGTGCGGATGAACCGCCCCTTTATGATACTCCTTGTATCATACACAATCAGCGCAATCGGGAACAACCTCCCTGCCACGCTGATACTCTACTACGTGGAATATGTTCTCCGCTCTAACATGGCTGATTTCTTTCTATTGATCTATTTTATCACGGGCATCGTATTCCTGCCGCTGTGGATTAAGATATCCGGAAAGTACGGAAAGAAGCAGGCGTGGCTTGCCGCAATGGCGATCAATACAGGGGCGTTCTTCGGTGTGTTTTTTCTCGGTGCAGGAGATACAACCCCATACGGGGTGTTGGTCTTCCTTTCCGGTATCGGGTTCGGTGCAACGCTTGCAATTCCATCATCCATACAGGCTGACGTTATTGACTATGACGAGCTTATGACCGGCGAACGGAGAGAGGGTCAATACATCGGTATATGGTCACTGGCAAAGAAGATTGCCGCTGCGGCAGGTGTGGGCATTGGCCTTTTCATTCTCGGCGCCGCCGGATACAAACCTAACAGCGAGCAGCCGGAAGGTGTGGTGTTTACACTGCGACTCCTTTACGCCCTTGTGCCATGCCTCTGCAATGTTGCGGCCATTCTGATTGCATTGGCCTACCCGATCACGGAAGATGTTCATAGTGAGATAAAACTCGCTATTGCCAGAAAGAGGGCCGGTGAAACCGCGTCTGATCCTATTATTGACGGGAAAAAATATTGATATAGGAGGGTAACTATATGAAAACAAATATTATTAAAATCAAAAGTAATTTATTTAATAATTTCCGACCAGCCTTAATTGCAGTAGCTGTATTGATCGTATTAATAACGAGCGGGTGTTCATCTGTATCAATTGTTGTTTATAAGGACGAAAAACCAGCATTGATTCTGGAGGATTATCTTAACGGGACATTTGACGCCTATGGTCTATTCATAGACAGGCAAGGACAAGTGACTAGAAGAATGCATGTTGTCATGAAGGCCTCCTGGACGGGTGATATAGGGGTGCTCGACGAAGAATTTACCTGGAGTGACGGAGAAAAACAGAAAAGAATCTGGCACCTAAAAAAAATCTCACCCACAAAATACGAAGGCAGAGCTGAGGATGTGGTGGGAGTGGCAGAAGGTGAGGTTTCCGGTAATGCGTTTCACTGGGAATATACATTAGCCGTTAAAGTAAATGATTCAGTATACAATTTCAGCTTCGATGATTGGATGTATCTAATGAATGACCAGGTACTTATCAACAGAGCTGAAATGTCAAAATTCGGTTTGACGGTAGGAAAAATAAATATAGTTTTTATCAAAAGAAAATGACGCCTTTGATTAATATTTCATTAACAGATTTGATAGTTGGTGCTGCCTGAGTTCTCGTTCAAACAGCCCCTTCTTGATTTATTGCCGCGTAAGTCATATTCAAATAATTATGGAACGGGTGCATCAATATGGCTCTTCAAGTCTTCCATCAGCGCGATGACCGCCAACTCCTTTGCCTTGGCCTCCACATCAACCGTCATCATCCGTCCCAACCAACATGCCGGGAAATCAACCCAATCGATATAGTCGGCATGTGGTTTCGGATTTCCCCCCTGCCAACCGTTACGGGGCGAAGAGATGTGAGTGTAGGGTTCGCGTCCTAAGTTTTTCCAGATGTCTTTCGGCAGTGTTGTCGTCTCTTCAACAGACAGGCCATCGGGATGGCAGCGGTGATGGTGAACATCATAGACAAACGGAATCGAAGACAGTGCGCAGAAAGATAATAAATCTCTTGGCGTGTAGCTGACATCATCATTTTCAAGCGTCAGTCTTTTTCGGACGGCGACTGACAGATGGGGTAAAACATCTTTCAAGCGCTGCAAAGTCCGGACTTTATCCCCGTACACGCCGCCTGCATGAATGTTGATCAAGTCCGCCCCTACGGCATCGGCCAGCATCCCATGATATTCCAGTTCACGAATTGCATTCGCAACGACCTGCGAATGCGGCGATGAAAGGACGACAAACTGGTCGGGATGGAAACTGAGACGGATATCATTTTTGCGTGCCAAGCTCCGGGATTCCGCAAGCTTCTTCCTGATTTTTTTTTGCTTCCGGGAGATCCTCCAGGTGATATCCGACGACCGGATGCGTCATGCGCGGGAAAAACGGCGACATGATCCGGAAAGCCCCTATTCCCAAACGATGGACAGTTTCAAGCGCAAGATACAGGTTAGTTGCATTGTGGAAGTAGATTTCAGAGAGTTTCTGCAGTTGCCGATCCCGCGGAAGTGCAAGCAGGCTTTTGGCCGTGGTGGTACGGAACGCAATCGGTTCTTTTTTAAACAGGCAACAAAGACCAAGGCGCATCAGCCATCTCCTTGCAGCCGGCGGCAAAGATCGTCAGCGGCATAGTAGCCGCACAACCCGTGAACGCCACCACCGGGTGGGGTGGATGAAGAACAAAGGTAGATATTTTCCCCCGATGTTCTGTACGGATGAAGAGAGGCAATGGGCCGGGTATAGAGCTGACGGAGATCCTGAATACCGCCGTTGATGTCTCCTCCCACGTAGTTGGCATTGTGCTGTTCCATGGCCGCTGCCGTCAGGGTGTTGCGTGCCAAAATTGTCTCGCGGAATCCCGGTGCGTACCGTTCGATCCTGCTTTCAATCAGCGTCGATACATCAGCCGTTGATCCATGAGGCACATGGCAATAGGCCCAGGCCGTATGTTTTCCTGCGGGCGCACGCGAGGGGTCGAACAGGCTCTGCTGGGCAAGGACTATATATGGGGAGGGTGGCATCTTTCCCGCGCTGACATCACGGAGCGAGGCCGTAATCTCCTCAAGGGAGCTACCCAGGTGAACCGTACCGGCCTTCCTGCAGATATCCGCTTTCCAGGGGATGGGTGCCTTGAGGGCCCAATCCATTTTACAGACCCCAGGTCCGTAACGGAACCGGGCAAGCCTTTGACGATAATCATTGGAGAGGCCCAGCCCTTCGATCCTGAGCAACTGGTGGGGTGTTACATCGAAAAAATAAAAAGAGGCCTTCGGTAAATCAGTGAGAGCCGCAATTGGTCTATCCGTGATGATCTCACCGCCACCATTGCGGAAGCAGTCCGCCAGAGCATCGGCGAGTTTCCGGGAACCGCCCCTGATGATGGGCCAGCCCACGGTATGGGCCAGAGTTGCAAGGACAATACCGAAAGCCGCTGTTGCTGTCTGTTCAAGGGGAATCATGGCGTGGGCGGCTAAACCAGCAAACATCGCTCGTGTCCGATCGCTCTTGAAATGACTTTCCGCGAGATTCCGGAGGGAACGCAGGGCGTGGAAGGCAAAGCGAGCCATCAGAAAAGGGCTTTCCGGGAAGTGGAGGGGCTTCAGGATGTTGTCAAGAAGTTGCTGTTCATGGCCCACAAATGTTTGTAAAAGACTCTTGTAGGCCTTGCCGTCGGGACCCATGGCATCGGCAGTGATCTCCAGCGATCGATGGAGGAAAATGGCCGATCCGTCTTCAAAGGGATGGGCAAGTGGGATCTCAGGCTGTATCCACTCCAGTCCGTATTGCGGCAGATCAAGCTGCCGAAAGAAAGGTGACGCCAGGGAAAGGGGTACAACGGCGGAACAGACATCGTGCTGGAAGCCGGGAATGGTCAGCGCTGCTGAACGGACACCGCCACCGATGGTCTTTGCCGCTTCAAGAAGCAGGACGGAATTGAATTTGCGGCCAAGGGTAATCGCCGCCGCCAAACCGTTCGGCCCCGCCCCCACAACAACGGCATCGTAATCACTCCGCTTTGGCTTCATGGGCTGCCGCTCCTTATCCGATTCATGATGGCGAAGAAACCTTTCTTCAGCAAATAGGCCGGCATGTACAGAGAAGAACGAATGACTGCACTGTAGCGAAGATTGGCGAACCTGTACCACTGGACATCTCCGTCGATGAGGATGTCTTGCTGCGCCAAATCACCATATGTCCCCAGACGACGGGCCAGATTGCCGAGAGTCTCATGCCAGAACCGGTCTTCCTGCACCGTTGCCCCCAGACGGAACCCAAGTTCCATCAGAGGATCGCTTGCCCTAAACAGCGGGTGAACCTGAATGAAGGTGGCGTCCTTTATCCGAAAACAACTGAAAGTGATCCAGCCCGAAAGCATATGTCCCTCGGCAGTCATGAAGCTGAAGGAGGTGTCATCGGTATAAATAACTGCCAGGCCTGTTGCCAGGACAAGACCTCCGGGAAGGGTCAGATTGAGCAGCGCCGATGTCCCCGGAGAAATGGGGGCATTTCCGGCGGTGAACAGATAATCGTCTTCCGGCCAGAAGGAGGCGAATTCAGACCGCCAGAGGGATATGATCTGGCGCGGCTCCAACTCTGTATCATGAAGACGTAGACGGTATCTTTTTTCCCAAAGACGGCCAAAGCCGTTTACCGGGTTGGAAATCCTCCGGCCATGGACGCCGATATTCATGGCCCCCGCAGGGATTGCGGAAAGGGACAGTCGATCCATGGACTTTGCCCAGCCGGACAGAGGTGTCGCGTTAACAGTGGGCGGTGCGCCGGGAGTAAGGCCACTTTTTTCAAGAAAGCGCCGGCAGCACAATGCGTCTTCTTCATCGCTGTAGAGCTTGATCAGGCCGTCGAGCCCCGTTAGATGGAAGACATCCAGAAAAGGCCCGGACAGTCCGCAGGCGGATACGGCGATTTGCTTCCGGACCGCCCGTGATGCATGAATGAGCAGGAGCCCCGCCCCTTGTGTATCCATATGGGCCAGAGCAGAGAGGTTCAGAAGGATGCGTCCGGATGTCGCCATGGCCTCAACGAACAGACGCGACAGGTTCTTCCCGGCCGATACTGTGAGATCGCCCCTCATATCCAGGACAACGGCATCCTGCCCGACCTTCCGGGATTCCACCGTAAAGCGGGTCTCCATACCCTTTTGTCCGAGATGGGCAGTTTCTGCAGACCCCTCTTTCAGGGCGGCCACGGAACCGTTAGCGTCCCATGATTCAGCAAAGATGTCAATCGGATGGGTCTCCGCCAGTCGATTGCGGGCGAGATACAGCCGGTTGGAAAAGCCGGGAAGCAGCCGCAGGACAAGATCTACAAAGGGATTGCTTCCCATCCTGTCGAGAAAGGCAAGCTGGCTTGCCCGTCCAACAATGGCCTGGGCATAGGTCGGGTAGGCATGGGTCAACTCCTGGAGCTTGTGCAGGGGCTTGTTGAAAGCCTTGATTACCTGGAGTTCGTGAATGACTTCCCCCGCCCCTTCTCCCAGAATATGGGCACCGACAATCCGCCCCCGTCCGGAGCACAGAATCTTGGCCATGCCCGTTTCCTTGCCGTCAATGAGAGCCCGGCGCATGCCGCTGTAAGGAAAACGATAGGTTTTCAGCTTGCGCCCATACCGCGCATGGGCTTCCTCTTCCGTAAGGCCAATCCAGGCAAGGGGCGGTTCTGTGAAAACAACATACACGTTATTCCGGTAATCGACTCTTCGCTTCAAGGGCAGGATGGCATTGGTCGAAGCAACAATAGCCTGGGCCTCTGCCGTGGTCGCCAGCTGATAAGGGCCGGCGATGTCGCCACAGGCATAAATGTTGGTTGCAGAGGTCCGGAGCCTGCGGTCAATGATGATGCCACGTGCATTGTAGCTGACGCCAGCTTTCTGAAGACAGAGCCCCTCCAGATCGGGCTTCCTTCCGACGGCTACGAGTAGCTTGTCCGCCTCGATCTCTTCATTGACCTCATTGAGACCGCCTTGCCGCTGATATCTGAGCACGGCCCTGCCCCGCCGGTTCTGGAGGTCCACCGCCTTCGCGCCGGTGACCAGCCGAATGCCTTCCGCGCGCAACGACCGCAGGAGGGAATTGATCAGTTCGCGGTCCGCTGGCGGGATCAGGCGTGATGCCATCTCGACCACAGTGGTTTCTACCCCAAGTCGCCTGAATGCGGAGGCGTATTCAAGACCATCAACGCCGCCGCCCATGATGATCATCGACCGGGGCAATTCTTCTAGGGCATAGAGGGTCTCGTTCGTGAGAAAGCTGATGGACTGAAGTCCCGGGATATCGGGGATCAAGGGCGACGTGCCGGTGGCAATGATAAATTTCGCTGCGGAGAAGGTCTGTCCGTTGACTGTAATGTGATGGGGATCGACAAAAGAGGCCTGGCCCGGAATGATCCGGATGCCTATGGCCTCAAACGTCTCCGGGAGATCCTTGTCATACGCCCGCTGAACAATCCGGCGAATGTGAGGCATGATCTTGCCTCCCCGGATTTTCCCTGCATCATCGGGAAGTATCCCCAGGCGTTCCAGGTGTGACAGATCATGACGAATGTGACTCAAGCGGATCAGGGCCTTGCTGGGGATGCAAGTTGTGTTGGTGCAGTTGCCACCTACCTTGTTCTTCTCGAAGACAGCCACACGCTTGCCCAGACCGTTTGCCGTCACGGCGGAAACCATCCCTGCAATGCCGGCACCGATGACAATCAGATCATAGTCATAGGACGGACTCATAAACACCCCTTGTTTTTAAGGGCGTGAACGACAAGGAAAGTGTTCCATTCACGGTCCTCCTGTCCCCAGGACCCATCGGTATTCTGAGTGTTAAGCAGCCTGACACATACACTTTCCCATTGCCGCTCCGCCTGCTTAATGTGCAAATGTGCCAGGGCATTAACCGTCTGATAAAAGGAAATCGGGCTAGGCCATTGCCCTGAGAGTTCCTGCATTTCAGCCAGATCACTGGCCAGTCCGATTGTTGCCGGATCTTCTCCAAAGTCCGTGTGAACAACAAGCGCCCGCAGGGCGTTGCTCTTGTCTGGCCAGGAATGCGTGCAGCCCGCATGTTCGATAACCCATTGGGACAGGAGATCATAGTGGGCCAAAACGGAAGGCTCTTTGCCCTGCTGAAAAACCACTGCAAGAAACAGGGTTATCGAGACGAGGGACGTTCGGGTTTGACCGGGCACGAAGGGGAGTCCCCGATAGGAATCTGGAGAAACGGGTTCGACCGGCATCATCATGCTGGATAAATTTTCATTTGTCAGAGTTCGTCTCGTTAGCCAATCCAATGCCTTCTCGATTTCCAGCGTCTTGTTGCGTTGGGTAAGGTGAAGACCGAATAGACGTCGGACGGTTTCCGGAAGAGATCGATACCATGAGCCATCCTCGGATTGCCCGCTCAGCAACGTATGCAAGGTTTCATGAAAATCATCTTGCCATTTTGATGTCTTCGATTCCCCGAGCCACTTCTGCCGGGCATAAAGTCCGGCTGGTGTCTTGCTTGCCTTAAAAATGTGCAGAGGATTATGATGCAGCTCAACACGTTTTGTATGTGCTTCCTGCTCCATCCATTAACCTCTCCCAAGATTTTGAAAATTGATTGGCAGAACTTGCTTTTGACGCTATGAAGTATAAAAGTGTCGTTTTTTCGCGTCAAGGAATATTTTCATCGAAAAATCAGAGGCAACGACACAGTATGCAGATCAGTAGCGTTCCTTTTTGTGCAATTGGCCCACGATTTGGTTGCATCGCTCGTAGAAAATTCAATTTATAACGCTTTTGGAGCAGACCCATCCGAGACGCAAATCTTTGCGATACGTCATGTCTAGATGTAATCATCCCATTGAGAGTCCCGATAGAAGTGGTCGCCATGGACGAGGATCTGCGAAGCGTCTTCGCTAGGATCAACCGTGGAGCAAACGAAATAAAATTTGTCCACTTTAAAAAGGCTGAAAACCCTGGCAAAATTCTTTTGTATTGACTATAATAAAAAATATTTCCGAACAAATAGAGATTTGAAATCAGGAGACATCGTACTATTTTTCTCAAAAAACTAGACTGACACGCAACACTTTTTTATATATTTTTCTAACGTTACATACATCGCTCGGCTGCGGGGATATAATTTTAGAGATACTAAGCCATTTGCTTGCGCTCAGGAATAGTTTCCGATCCGAGATATCGGAATTGGATAATTCGTGTAAAAAACTTCAATACTCATTACTTTTAAGGTTTAAGACTCATAACGGCTAACAAATTTTATGCACTAACTTTTTAAAATTTGTGTTTCACTAAGGAGGCTATCCATGCCAATTCACATTCAAACCAAAAATGAGGTGGCGATCCTGGTCATGGATAACAGCCCGGAAAATGCCTTCAACATGGAAATGATTCAGCAGTTTAATGGGGCTCTAGATAAGATTGAAGCCGATGATGCGGTTCGCGGCGTGGTGGTGACCGGGGCCGGAGGCCAATTCTTTTCTTCCGGCATGGACCTTCAATACGTTATGAAGCTGGAAGCGGATGCCATTAAGGCATTTTTCAAGACACTTTTCACCTTTTTTCACCGGGCCTTTGTGTTTTCCAAACCTATGGTGGCCGCCATCAACGGCCATGTGGTAGCCAGCGCCCTGGCCTTCTCCATGTGTCTGGATTACCGGGTCATGCAGAAGGAAAAGGCGGTCTGCACCTTTCCGGAAATTGATGTTTCCATTCTCCCGCCCTCCGGTTGCCTGGTCGTGGTGCAATATGTCATCGGCGAGCGCATGACGGAATTGGCTTTTTTGTCCGGCCGCAAGTTCGATGGCGCCGAGGCCCTGGCTGCGGGCATGGTGGATGAACTGGCTGAAAACCAATCGGTCACCAACCGCGCCATGGCTGTCGCCGCGGAATTAGGCGCCAAAAAGCCCCGCCTGTTTGCCGAATACAAAAAACGTTTCCGCGGCGAAATCGCGGATCGCATGCGGGCCGAAGATCTGCAGTATATCAACGAAGAGATGGATGTGACCATGTTTCAGGACTGCGACCTTACCTGCCTGCGGTCTCTTCCGTAATCCGAACCTATCAATTGAAAAGGAGGAACTATGGAAATATTAAATTCTTACCTGGTCGCACTTCCAATCATCTTGGTCTATGTCACTATTCTTTTTATTATAGCGGTAATCATCAAGGATAACAGCATTGCGGATATCGCGTGGGGATCGGGTTTTATCATCGCATCCGTTTCGGTCCTGCTTTATCAGGGGGTATTTGGTCCGCGGAATCTTCTTGTTACCGCTCTTGTAATGATTTGGGGTTCACGGCTCTCCATCCGTATTTTCAGGCGCAACCGGGGAAAGGGCGAGGACTGGCGCTATAAACGATGGCGCGAGGAATGGGGGAGCACCTTCTACCCGCGGAGTTATTTGCAGGTCTTCGTTCTCCAGGGGTTACTCCTCCTGGTAAATGTATCGCCTGTTATTATTATCAATTCGTATCTGGCACAAAACTGGGCATGGACGGATATGTTGGGGCTGTGCCTCTGGCTAACCGGTTTTTATTTCGAGTCGGTTGGAGACTGGCAGCTTGACCGTTTTGTCCGGAATGAGGCAAACCGGGGGAAAATAATCCAGAAAGGTTTGTGGCGCTATAGCCGGCATCCCAACTACTTCGGTGAAATTACCATGTGGTGGGCGATTTTTATCATCGCGCTCGGCTCCCCATACGGGATATTCGGGGTTGTCGGGCCTATCATCATAACGTTCCTGATTGTTTTTGTGTCGGGCATTCCCCTGGCGGAAAAGGCGATCGAGGGTATATCCGGTTTTAAGGAATACAAGCGGAGAACAAGTGTGCTGATCCCCATGCCGCCTCGTAAATAATCTTTTTTGAAGGCGGGCAATTAGTAAACCGTTATCTGCATATAATGAAATCTCAAGGAGGGTCTTTATGGGTATGATCATTAAATCGTATTTGATTGCCACCTGCGTGTTTTTTAGCATGGACATGCTCTGGCTGGGCGTCATTGCAAAAAATGTGTACCGGAAGCAAATGGGTTACCTCCTGCGGGAATCGATCAATTGGCCGGCCGCCATTACGTTTTATCTGTTGTTTATTGGTGGCGTTCTTTATTTCAGCGTATTTCCCGCATTGCGTCAGGAGTCGCTTCGGGTGGCGCTGCTCAACGGGGTGCTGTTCGGGTTCTTTACTTACATG
This sequence comes from uncultured Smithella sp., assembly GCA_964581635.1. GTDB lineage: Bacteria > Desulfobacterota > Syntrophia > Syntrophales > Smithellaceae > UBA8904. Next base: position 4,458 of record CAZOPH010000033.1, on the reverse strand, counting down.
ACCTATGAGCTTACCAGTCTGGCGGTTATCAGGGATTGGCCCCTGCCGATTGTTTTCATCGACATCATATGGGGGATGGTGCTTTCCGGGACGGTTGCTGTTATTACGTATTTGATTGTGCAAAAGATTTCCTGAACATTTTTGACGCAACGTACGGAGGAGTGGAATCGGGTTTTCTTTACGCCAACAGATAAAGGTGGCGATCAACGTCTGCTCATCTGCAATGAAAGGCTTAATCTTATCAATATGAAAGGGTATCGTTGCGTTCCCTGGTTAGAACGATCTGCAGGTCGTTGATGATCCGGTTTTTAAACGACGCTTCACAGATATAGAGGTAATACAGCCACATCCTTTGAAAGGTCCTGTCGTAGCCGAGCGGCGCAATTTTTTCGATGTTCTTCATAAACCGCTCCTTCCAGATTCTCAGCGTGCGGGCATAGTGATGTCCGATGTTTTCCAGATATTCAATATGAAATGTCGAGTTGTCCTTCATAGTCTTGTTCAACACATGGAGCGAAGGTAGGAATCCTCCGGGAAAGATATAGGTCTGAATCCAGTCCATGGAGCGGCGATATTCGTCAAACCGGTGATCCGGAACGGTGATGACCTGTATGCCGATGGTTCCTTTCGGTGCAAGAAGCTTCTCACATTGCCGGAAGAATGAGCCGTAGAATTCCGGACCGACGGCCTCCAGCATTTCGATGGAAATAATCCTGTCAAACTGGCCGGTAACGTCTCGATAGTCTTGCAGTTTCACGGAAACCCGCTCCGATAGCCCTTTCTCCTGAACAAGTTTCTGCACATAAGCATACTGCTCCCTGGAAAGCGTCACGGTCGTTATAGAGCAACCGGTTTTTCTTGCTGCTTCGATCGCGAATCCTCCCCACCCGGAACCTATTTCCAGAACCCGGTCGCCCTGCTTTATGCCGGTCTTGGCAATCAGGGCATTGATTTTATTGAGCTGCGCCTCTTCAAGGCTTTCCTTCTCCGATTGGAAAATAGCGCATGAATAGATCAGGTTTTCATCGAGAAACGATTGGAAAAGGTCATTGCCGAGATCGTAATGCGCTTCGATGTTCTTCTTGGCACCTTCTCGTGTATTCCGGTATTGATTGAGTGTGATCTTCCGGAGTAAGTTCAAAAAATGGAACAGCAGGCCCTTATCCGGCGTCACGCTGGCCATATTGGCTATGTAATAGTCGAGAAGACCGGACATGTCGTCAGAGTCCCATTCATCATCAACATAGGATTGGCCGAAGCCGGTTTCTCCGTTTTTAATGAATCGCCCGAACGCATTCCAGTTTCTAACGGTCATTTGACTCTGCAGCCCGTTATTTTTATCACCGAATTCCAGCATCGTCCTGTCAGGTTTCGAGACGCGGAGATAACCGCTGCCGGCTTTGCTCATCATCTTTATAAAAATAGAGAGATAGGCGCGCTGTCGCAGTGTCGGCTTCTGCACGCCGATGGTCATCGGGCTCAGCGGGTTCGGCTTCGGATGATAGGGCAGCTTTTTGAGAAAGAAAAGCTTAAACGCTTCTTTGTAAATCCGCATGACGGTCTTGACAACAGTGAGGGGGAAGCGTCGCAGTGTGCGCAACAGCGTATCGGCGCGCAGGGGTTTGCTTTCGCCTTCCAGGTGTGCATAAAGAATTGTTTTGTCTTCGCGCCTGAGTGTGATGTCGATGGATATTCTTTCACCGGGTTCTGAAAAACTCATGACGTAATAGCCATCCATATTGTTGAAGGGCGAGACATGAAATTGCTTCATCTGTTCAAAGATGATTTTCCCCTCTGTCTTTTTTTTTGGCGTATCTAGAATGTAGAGGTGCTTTTCCTGGAAGGTATTATTCACCTCGGCAGCGATGCACTTGAGGGAATTGTTCGAGTCATAACAGTAATAGAAACTCACCGGGTTAAACGCATAGTTGAAGTAACGGGCTACGGTGACAAGCATGATGCGAGATATGTCCGATATGCCTCTTTTCTGCAGGAAGGCGCAGATTTTTTGCTTGATGTCGCCGGACCCTGTAAGGTAATCACGGTCATGCAGAGAGACCACATTCATCCGGTTGTGACTGAAAAGCAGGATGCCTTGACTGAGCGCGTCCAGCTCATCCAGATCAAAGGCAAAAAAATAGACCGGATATTCCAGAGTGTGTTCTACCGGATTGAAACGGCGGTGGATTACTCGTCCGGTGTAGATCATGGAATTCATAGATTCATCCCAAAAAGTTTCACGACGTCGACAGCCGAACGCACGGCGTCTTCATGAAAACCATAGCCGAAATAACTGCCGCAGAAATACGTGTTCCTCACGCCGTTCAGGCCGGGAAGTTCTTGCTGTGTGGCGGTTGATTCCCGGGTGTATTGCGGATGATAGTAATTCATCTCTAGGATGATTTTATTTTTATCGAGCATTTTGGCACTGTTCAGGCTTACGAAATACTGATGATTCGTTTCGAGACCCTGCAGCCGGTTCATGTCATAGGTTAGGCAGAGCGACGATCCTGTGCCAGTTTTTTCCCGGGTGAAGTTCCAGCTCGCCCATACCCGCCTGTTTTGCGGCATGACCGATTCGTCCGTGTGCAAAACAGTCCTGTTGTAATTGTACTTCCACGGCGACAAGAGGCGTTTTTCCTCTGCCGAGGGATCGGCCAGGATGTTCAATGCCTCGTCGGCGTGCGCCGCGATAATCACCTTGTCATATTCTGCGGCGCTGCCATCCTCTGCGGTGATGACTACGCCCTTATCGTTCCTTTTTACGGCTTTGACCGGTTGGCCCGTTAATGCCTTTCCTGAAAGCGTTGCCAGTATTTTTTTTACGTACTCATGGCTTCCGCCGACCACCGTCCGCCACTGCGGAGCCTCGGTCAGCGATAGAAGCCCGTGGTTGTTGAGAAAAAGGATAAAGGATGCTGCGGGAAAGTCCAGCATGGTATCGGTCGGTGTGGACCATACGGCTGATCCCATGGGTATGATGTGGTGATCAATGAAGTCTTTGGAAAAGCCGTTGTCATTCAGATATTGTCCGAGTGTGCAGTCCCTTAATCCGCCTTGTTGCAGGTCAGCTTTTCCGATTCGGTAGAACTTGAGCATATCGGAAAAAATCCTGTAATACGACGGGTTAAACAGGTGCTTCACCTTGTTGATAAAGTTGGTGATGCCGGCACTGGAATATTGGATGCCGCTTAATTCGCAGTTGTAACCGAAGGACATGTTGCTGTCCCGCAGCGGCACGCCTAGCTCCTCTAAAAGTTTTGTGAAGAGAGGATAGGTGCGATGGTTCATGACAATGAAACCCGTGTCCACCGGCACATTGCTGTCCGGGGCGCGGTTGACAACGACGGTGTGTGTATGCCCCCCAATGTAATCGTTTTTTTCGTAAAGAGTAATTGCGTGCCTTTTGTTGAGAATGTAGGCGGCGGTGAGACCGGCAACACCTGAACCGACTATGGCGATGCTTAATCTGTCTTTTGACATTGGCAGTAACCTCAAATAAAATAATTATTAAATAAAAGTAAAAATGGATTTACTTGCTAATTATAATCAAGTTTGTCAAAATAATCTACCAGCAGAAGAAAGATTTGTCAGAAATGCTTTTATTAATTTTAAGATTCACATTTTTTGTAATATTTAATTATAAAGATCAAAGGAGACACAAATGCAACTTAAATATCAAAAACTATTCATTTGTATAAGTCTGTTATTTCTCTGTGTCCTGATAATATGGAGCTGCTATCCAAAGCGAGTGGGACCTATCGGTCCTGATAGAAAGCAGTTAACCTGGGAAGAGATGAATATAGAGCAGCGCAAAACGCACATGGCAAGTTTTGTGCTGCCACGCGCAGCTGAGCTGTTTCGCACTTGGCAGCCAAAGCGATTTAATGATGTTAGCTGTACTCTCTGTCATGATATAGGAACGACGGCTGAAAACTTTCATATGCCCACCAGTCATCTTCCAAGACTCAGTGGTGATTGGACTTTGAGTCCTGAGTTTGAAAAGTATCCAGACACAACCAAGCTAAAACTCGAACGATTAATTCCATTGATGTCTGAGGCGTTGGGTAAGAAATCTTTTAGTATCATCACCCGTCGCGGATTCGGATGCTATTCCTGTCATTTAGGGCCATCAGGACCAATGTTTGGGCACTGATCATTGCCGAACTTTTTAAAAAATATTTAGTAGCATACAAATTGCTGCTAACATAGACCTAGTATTGCAGCAGCGGATTCTTGCTCACAGGGTGCGACGGTTCGATATGAGCGGTCAAAGTCTAATGGGTTGGTTTTCAATATCGGTGACAGTAGACGCAAGCACACCTTGAACCGGTCATTGCATCTTTCAAATATTAATTCAAAACATTACGACTTTTAAAAGTCATTTGTTTGTAGGTGTAGGTTTGTCAAGATGGAAATTGTTTGGACACTGCACGTCAAGTCAAGTATAGTTCCAAA
>CAZOPH010000032.1:0-16831 GCA_964581635.1 uncultured Smithella sp. | reverse complement strand
GTAACTGACCACCCTTCCTATCTAACTGTCAAGTAAAGTCCGTCCTCGTACAATTGATGCCGTAAAGAAATGGGGAATTCAGAAATATGGAGAAATTAAACCAGAAAGCAAACTCCAGCAATGGCTAACATGGGCCACTAAACAGGCAGACCGCTTGGACCCATTAGTCGAGTGATCTGTCTCATAGAGTGATTTAATTGAATAGTTCTCCCTTTCATTTTCTTTTAGTGTAACACAAGCACTTCACCATCATAGACTGGCCGAAAAAACTAATTTTCATAATAAGTGCTTTCATTAAGAATAGCATTTATATCAACAACATATAGTAATTATGGTCAGAGATTTACAGAACAATTAATTCATACAAAAATATTTTTAAAAAAAATTAATTTTTTTCTTGACAATTCATAATTGGGAGCGTAGTTGGATAACCATTGGTTGAACGTCCAATCAAAAATTAGGTTGATCGTCCAATGCAAATATTGGCAGATAAACAAATCCGGTCTGTTTTAATTTTTTGAGTGAAGAATCAGTTGGTACCTATGCTGTTAAAAGGATGTCTCCATACACACACAACTTGCTCGGATGGTAAACTATCACCCCAGGAAGTGGCCAACGCATACGAATCAAAAGGGTACGATTTTATAGCCTTCACGGATCATGATTACTTGCTGAAGCAAAACTATATGGATATTTATAAGCAGGTAAAGACGAACATGATCGTTTTTTATGGCATTGAGCTGACGGTCTTTGTGAATGGGTATATTCATGTGGCGAAAATTGAAGGCGATCGTGAGGTTCTTCATGTCTTCAACCACATCGGCGAATATGATTTTACCCCGGAACAGTTATTGGTTCGGTTGGCCGAACTGGAAAAGATGTATCCTCTGGATGCAGTAGAAATAACGAAGAAAGGATTTCGAGACAAGGTTTTCGAATCCCTGGATATAGCCTATCCCAAAATCGCATCGGATGACTCGCACACACTTGTCGGGATAGGCAGGGCATGGGTGGAGTTGGATACGAAGCGAGATAAAGATTCCATTATAAAGGCGGTACAAGAGGGAGAATTCTGGAACTGTTACTTATGCTGAAAAGAGCAGAGCGAATAGCAGTTTCAGCGGATGGTTCATGGCAACAAAGCAAGAATACAAATTATATCAAGTTAGATCAAACAGGAAGGAGGATTGGTAATGGGTAAAAGATTAGCTATCTGTGCGGTAGCACAGATTAAAAATCATCCAAATTATCATTATTTGCGTTTTCAAAACATGCTGCTCGAGTGCTTCGAGCCGATCATGGAACAGACGAAGGTGACCTTTGACATGGAAAAGGGCATCCGGACCATCATCACCTGCTCGGATGACATGTTCGATGCGCGGACCATATCCAACAACGGGGTTACGGATGTCGTAGGCGCACATTTTCGCGGGGAAGAAAAAATGGCCCAGGAGAGCATCAATGGCCTTGGCTACGCGATGGCGTGCATACTGTCCGGTCATGACGATGTGATCCTTTTCATGGGCCACTGCAAGGAATCGCAGGGAGAAAGCCGCCGGATGGTTTCCAATCTTGCGTATGATCCCTTCTACTGCAGACCGCTGGGTATGGATTATCACAATGTGGACGCATTGCAGGCTCGGGCTTATATGGAAAAATCAAAAGTTACGGACGAGCACCTGGCGAAAATAGTAGTGCGCTCTAGAAAGAACGGGAAAAAGAATCCCTATGGTCGCGAGAATAAAATTGTCGATGAAAAAGAAGTTCTGAATTCACCAATGTATTCCGACCCGCTTCGAGAGGCTTACATCTATCCGGTTACCGACTGGGCATATGGTATGCTCCTGTGCAGTGAAGAACGGGCGAAAGAGTTTACAAAAAATCCTGTGTGGATCACCGGGTACGGGAGCTGCATGGACAGGTACTTCCTTGGCGACAAGGACATTGCCTCAAATTTTGCCCTCAAAAATGCAGCGCAGCGGGCATACGCCATGGCCGGCATAAAAGATCCCCAAAAAGAAATCCAGGTTTTCGAGTTGAGTGACCACGCCGCTTATCAGCTCCCGATGTGGGCTGAAGGCGTCGGGATTGCTGCTGAAGGCCAAGGCGGCAAGTGGATCGACGACGGCGGCATGGACAAATTCAACGTAAACTTGTCCGGGGGACAGCTCAATGGCAATCCACTTCTCCTCGGAGGCGCAGCCAGAGCCATTGAATGCTACTACCATCTGGCCAACCAGGCAGGCGAGAGACAAGTCAAGGGTGCGAAGCGGGCAGTTGCCCAAGCGGCAACCGGCGGGGCCGGTCAGCATCAGGCCGTAATTGTAATGGAAGCGTAGGGGGAGGTTGAATAATGGCACATAAAAAGAAAAACAGAAATGTTGGAATCATAGGTATCGGACAGACGAAGCATTCCAGCCATCGTGAGGATGTCAACCAGCCTGAGTTGATCCATGAAGCAGTCAGCCTGGCTCTGAAAGATGCGAACCTTACCATGAAGGATATTGATTGTGTCGTTCACGGTAACATGGAGCTCTTTGAGATGGTTCACTCGCCGGATCTCTGGCATGTATTGGGTACCGGTGCTTACGGTAAGGACTCTATTCGAATCACCACGGGTGGAACGGTCGGTGCTACCCTGTCCTGCGCCTCGGATAATCTTGTGGCGTCAGGAATGTATGATATCGTCATGGCCATCGGTTTTGAGAAACTGCAGGAAGGCCACACCACGGGCGGAATCACCAATATGGCATGCCCGCTGTGGTTTAGAAAAATTCAGGCAGGGGCACTGACCGGATCTTCGGCTTATGATGTCGAGCGGGAATTCGGCGTTGAGCGTGCAGACAGGGCATCACTGATGTACCGGATCATCATGGACAAACACGCAAGTCTGAATCCCAATGCGCACCGAGCCTTTGGCCTGGACTTCAATCAGATCGACGACCTTATCAGGACTTCACCGAAGCTCGTCGGCAATCTCAAACTCATCGAAATGTGTTCACAGTCCGACGGAGCGTGCTGCGTCATCTTTGCCTGCGAGAAAAAGGCGAAGGAACTGGCCAAAACCCCGGTCTGGATACGTGACCATATCACCGCCCACAAGGAAGAGAACTTCAATATCTTCGGATATGACAGGAAATATCCTGTTATGAAGACGCATAAATTTGCCGCGGAGCATTTATTCAAGCGGAATGACATTAAAGATCCCTTGGACTACTTCGATGTTTTCGAAATGTACGATCCGGCTTCATGGTGGGCCATTGACTGGATTCGGGACTTCTTTGCCCTGAAAGGCGATGAGCACCTCAAGCTTGTCGAGGATAAGGAAATTATGATTGGCGGTAAGTTGCCGATCAATCCGTCAGGCGGCGTGATCGGGTCGAACCCGATCGGTGCAACCGCGCTGATCCGAATAGCAGAGGCGGCGCTGCAAGTACGCGGCAATGCCGGTCCGCACCAGATACCGACCCCGGTCAATCACGCTCTTGCGTCAGGGTTCGGCGGCACCATGTGGACCGTGATGACAATGCTCGAAAAGGAACTTAACTGGTAGGAGGACAATCATGGCAGAATACTGGGGAATAAAAGTAGAAGATATATTTAATACGATGAAAGATCGTTTCCGTCCTGAAGGCGCCAAGGATGTCGATGCCGTTTTCGGTTATGACATTGCCGACGAGGGTAAATGGAAACTGACGGTAAAGAACGATGCAATGGTGCTTGAGAAGACTGACAGCCTCGCCGGTTGCGTCGCGACGATGTCGGCCGACGGGGAGACCTTTGTCGGTGTCAATACGGGCAAAGTCGATGCGACCAACGCTTTCATGAGCGGTAAGTTCAAGGTAGAAGGCGATATGGGAGCCTTCGGAAAAACCGGCAAACTTTTCCGCAAATTCGTCATCCCCCAAAAGGAAATGACGACCAAGGATTATCTCGCAGATATGTTCGCGACGATCGTACCTCGTTTCAAGGCTAAAGAAGCCGAAGGCCTCGAAGCCTCCTTTGGTTTCGATCTCGGCGGACCAGACGGCGGCAAGTGGACTGTCTTTATCAAAGACAAGGTCTGCAAGGTCACAGAGACTATTGAGGGTAATCCGACCGTAACGCTGGAATTCAACGATGCCAAAGATTATGTTGATTTCATCCTCGGGAAGATTGATGCCCAGAGCATCCTGGCTGCGGGGAAGGCATCCGCGAAAGGCGACATCAACATGATGGCGTCGAAATGGCCTACCTTGTTCGAAAAATATAAAGACCCCATGGCCGGCAACGTTCAGGAACAGGAACTGCTGGTGCTTAAAAAGACCATATCGTTAAACGAGAAGTTTTCAACCGGTCCCATCATGGGTAAGTTTCTCAAGGGGCTGAAAGATAAAAAAATATTCGCAAATAAATGTCCCAGTTGCGGCCGCTTACAGCTGCCGCCGCGGGAAGTTTGCGCCGAGTGCCGGGTGCGTGCCGGTGAATTCCTGGAGGTCGGGCCCAAGGGCGAAGTCCGCTATATGGATATCGTCTATTACGCCATGCCTGATCCGTTAACCGGCGTGGCCAGGGAAACCCCGTACGGCGGGATCAACGTCCTTCTGGACGGCTGCAAAGGCAACGAGACCCTGCCGCACTTTATACGGAAGGACCAGATCGAAAAGATTCAGATGGGCTGGAATGAGAAGAAGGGGACACGCGTCCGTCCTGTCTGGGAAGAAAACCGGATCGGCGACATCTGGGACATCAAATATTTCGAGATCGATGAGTAAGGAGACGGGATATGACAACAAATCAAATTAAAGGATTCGAAGACAGCTATCAAGTCGAAGGTAAAATGGCGCTCCCTTATTCATACTTCGCCGGTCGGGTTGGCAGCAAGTTTATTACGACCATCCGGGATCAGAAGAAAATCATGGGAGTAAAATGCCCCACTTGTAACACGGTCTATCTGCCGCCACGGCAGGTATGTGACATAGATTTTACTGACATCCGCGACCAATGGGTAGAGTTAAACAATACGGGTACTGTAACGAACTTCACAGTGGTGCGTTATGACGACAAACATCTGCCGCGCAAAGCGCCCTTTGTCCTGGCGCTGATCAAACTGGACGGTGCAGGTACGCCGTTCATGCATATTGTTGAGGAATGCAAAATCGAAGAGGTAAAGATTGGAATGAAGGTCGAAGCGGTATTTGCCAAGGAAACTACAAATACCATTCTTGATATTGATCATTTCAAGCCTGCGGCTGAAAAAATCTCGGTTCACGAGATAAACGCAGCCAGGAAACAATGGGTTCCTACAGATGAGCCCGATACTCAAGGAAAACGAAAAGGAGGTAAACCCGATATGTCAACACCCGTTATTATCACCGCAGCGCTCACCGGCGCAGCCACCATGAGGAACCAGAATCCGTCAGTGCCTTATAAACCGGAAGAATTTGCGGAAGAAGCCTACAAGTGCTGGAATGCTGGAGCGGCCATGGTACACGTGCATGCCCGTGAAGACGGGGGCATGGCCACCCATGATCATGCGAGGATCAAGGCAACCTATGATGCCATTAAAGACAAGTGTCCGGATCTCATCGTCTGCCTGAGTTCCGCAGTCGGCATGGGCAAAACAGCGGAACAGCGGATATCCCAGATCGTTTATGTCAAACCCGACATGGCATCACTGAATACCAACACGATGAACTTCGGTATCGTTGACCGTAAGTCCGGAAAGATCTTTATTGACTACGTTTTTGAGAACACATTTACCATGTTGCAGGATTTTGCCAAAGCCATGGAAGCAAATGGCGTCAAGCCGGAGATCGAGTGCTACGATATGGGTGGGTTGGATAATACCATCATGATCGGTAAGCAGGGTATCTTCAGCGACCCGGTGAACTTCAATTTCGTCTGGGGCGTTGCGGGCGGACAGCAGTTTCGGACTGAAGCATTCATTGCCATGATGAACGCGCTCCCCCCAAAAGCAAACTTCACCACGTGCGGCGTCGGGACGGACCAATACCCCGCCATCATGCAGTCCTGTATTCTGGGTGGAAACATGAGGGTCGGGCTTGAGGACAACATTCGGATGCCGAATGGCGCGCTCGCCAAAGGGAGCTATGAGCAGGTGGAAGTGGCAGTGACCATTGCTAATTGTCTTGGACGCCCGGTCGCTACAACGGATGAAGCCCGTCTGATTATGGGGATTAAGAAGAGATAATTAATGACAAGGCTGCTGATGCCTGGGAAAGTCATCAGCAGCCTTGTAAAATATAAACTTGGGGGATGCTCAATGGAATCATCAGAAAAAACCATGAATGATGTTTTTCGGAACCGCGTCAAAAAGTACGGAGATCGTCTTGCCGTTGAAAAAAAGATGAATGGCAAATGGCAAAGCGCTTCCTGGAACGATTATTACGACCGGGCGCGTGCCATTGGCCTGGGTCTCTATTCGTTAGGAGTCCGAAAGGGTGAGATGGTTTCCATCCTTGCTGACAACAGGCTGGAATGGATTTATACCGATATGGGCGCGTTGGGAATCGGGGCATGCATCATACCCATCTATCCTACTCTGCCTTCTGATGAGATCGAGTATATTATCAATAATTCTGAATCAAAGGTTATTCTGCCGGAAAATAAGGCTCAGCTCAAAAAGGTGCTGGAGGTTTTGGACAAGTGCCCCAGCATTGAAAAAATAATCGTCATGGAAGAAAAGGATGCCACAGGGCATCCCAAGGTTATGAGTTTCAGTGCTCTCATGGAACTGGGACGGAAAAAATACGCCGAAGACCCCTCTCTCTTTGAAAAACTATCCAAGGAGGTAACAGCGGATGACCTGGCCACCCTCGTTTATACATCCGGCACAACCGGATTACCCAAGGGCGCCATGATCAGTCACGGAAACGTTTGGTGGATCGTGCAATCCCTTGACGCGGTTCAGCCTCCTTTTGCAAACGACCAGGACGTCCTGGTTGCCTTTCTTCCCCTTTCACATGTGTTTCAACGGATTCCCGGTCATTTCTACGCCATGCACCGCGGTATCACCGTTTCATACGCCCAGAATATCGACACGCTTCTGGAGGACTTCGAAGAGAAACGGCCCACCATGATCCTAGCCGTTCCGCGCGTATGCGAAAAAGTATATCAGAAGATCATCACGCAGGTGAAGGAGCAGTCCCCCTTTAAACAGAAGGTTTTTTCCTGGGGGCAGGAAGTCGGTAATCAAATCAGTCAACTTCGCGAGCAGCATAAGCCCATTCCCGGTCTCCTGAAGCTGAAATACAAGATCGTCTATGCCATCATCTTCAAGAAGCTTCAGGATAAGCTTGGTGGGCGACTTAAGTGGATGACGGCGGCCGGTGCGCCTACAGCCCCGGAGATCATTCGATTTTTCAATGCCGCCGGCATTACAGTTATCCAGGGATATGGCATGACTGAGACGACAGCCCCGGCATCCATACAATCTCTGACGGATTTCCGCATCGGCACTTGCGGTAAGCCTATGCCCGGTCAGGACATCAAGATTGCCGAAGACGGGGAGATTTTAATCAAGGGCGGCAATGTGATGACGGGATATTGGAAATTGCCGAAAGAGACCCAGGAAGTTTTCACACCTGATGGATATTTGATGTCGGGCGACATCGGGAAGTTCGATGAGGAAGGCAATCTCCTCATCACGGACCGCAAAAAGGATCTCCTCATTACATCAGGCGGCAAAAATATTGCCCCGCAGAGAATTGAAGGCATCTTCAAGTCCGACCCGCTGTTCACCCAGTTTATCGTTATCGGTGAAAAGAAAAAGTACCTTACGGGGCTTTGTAACATTGATCTTGAAATTGCGACGATTATCGCTGACGAGGAAAAAATTCCGTACGATAAACCAAGTGATTTGCTGAATAACGATCGCTTCCTGGCCATCGTAAAAAAACACGTCGAGGAGCGCAATGCGCACCTGGCCAAGTATGAAACCATCAAGGATTACAGGATTATCAAAACCGACTTTTCGCAAGAGGGCGGCGAAATGACGGCCACACTCAAGTTGAAGCGGAAGGTGATCAACGAGAAGTACCAGAACTTAATCGACGAAATGTATGAAAAAGAAGCCGTCGATGAGCTGTATGGGAAAAAAGCAGTTTAGGAGATGATTAAAAACCGAATTACAAGAAAACCTTAATTTAAAAGGCGGAGAATTATGAGCAAGACAATTGAATTGAAACAGGGACAAAACGAATTGTTTTCAGATCCCAGTGCTGACAAAGCGAGGGAGTTTTTCCGGGGCAAGTCGCGCGCCATGGTGAATAAAGTTACCACGGTTGAGGAGGCAGTAAAAAACTTATTAAAGGACGGCGACTACATCACTATCGGCGGGTTTGGCGCAAACCGCATTCCTACCGCAGTCCTGCATGAGATCGCTCGCCAAAGAAAGAAAAACCTGGCTTTTGCGGGCCATACCGCCACGCATGACATGCAGATTCTCATCGGTGGGGAATGCATTGACCGGCTGGATATCGCCTACATTATCGGTTTAGAGGCGCGTGGTCTTTCTCCTAACGCAAGGCGTGCGGTGGAGAGTGGAAAAATAAAGCTCACAGAATGGACGAACGCAACCCTTTCCTGGAGGATCAAGGCCGCGGCCATGGGGCTTTCCTTCCTTCCGGCACGTAACATCATGGGGACCGATACGTTCAAGTACAGTGCGGCAAAAGAGATGCTTTGTCCTTTCACGGGACAGAAGTATGTCGGGTTTCCGGCTCTCTATCCGGATTTTGCGGCCATCCACGTCCATGAGTGCGATGTATATGGAAATGCGCATGTCTATGGCTCCACGGTATCGGATCAGGACCTTGCCAAGGCGTCAAAGCGGGTTGTGATTACCACAGAGAGGATCATTTCCAACGATGAGATCAGGCGTCAGCCAACCGCAACATTCATTCCGTTCTGGTGCGTGGATGCGGTCGTGGAAGTACCCTATGGCAGCTATCCCGGAAATATGCCGTACGAATATTTTTCCGATGAAGAGCAGATCCGGCAATGGCTCAAAATCGAGAGGGACCCCGAGGAGTTCAGAAAATTTTTCAAGAAACAGATTCTGGATACAAAGAATTTCTATGAATACCTTGAACTCAACGGAGGTATTGAAAGAATGCTGAAGCTGCGTGCCATCGAGCATCTGACGCATAATACATAAGGAGGAAAAACATGGCGGACTACAATCCAATGGAACTAATGATATGTGTTGCGGCAAGAAACCTGGAGGACGGCGCTACCGTTGTCGTGGGAACGGGTGCTCCGTGCGCTGCCGCGATGCTTTCTCAAAAGACACACTCGCCCAATCTCACCATTATGTTCGAGGCAGGCGGCGTTGCGCCGGTTCTGCCGTCGATGCCGATATCCGTGGGTGACTCCCGGACGTTTCACAAGGCTATCTTGGCAAGCTCTATGCCCGACATCATGGAAACGTGTCAGCGCGGCATGGTGGACTATACATTCCTGGGTGGTGCACAGATCGACATGTACGGGAATATCAATTCCACGATGATCGGCGACAACCATGCGAAGCCGAAAGTACGGTTTCCTGGGTCCGGTGGAGCCAACGATCTGGCTTCTCTGTGTTGGCGGACCATGGTTATGACGCCGCAGGATTCTAAACGTTTCACGGATAAGATGGATTTCATCACATCCCCGGGTTATCTCACTGGCGGGAATTCGCGCTATGAGGCAGGGCTTCCGAAAGGGACTGGCCCCTACCGCATCATCACCAACATGGCGATCATGGGCTTTGATGAAGTCTCCAAGCGGATGAAGGTGATTAGTATCAACCCGGGTTATAACCGGACAGACATCCAGGAGAACTGCGGATTCGAACTCCTCTGGGCGGACAGGATCACCGATACTGAACCACCCCGTGAAGAAGAACTTCGGATTCTCCGTGATGATGTTGATCCAAACCGATATGTTATAGGAAGATAATAGTCTATACCTCACCGCCCGGTGTTTTACGGGCGATGAGGCAAAAGAGAGGAGAGTAATCATGTCCGATCAATTTTCAGGCATTGAGCCGATGGTTTACCAAAGCAAGATCAACGTCCCCTATTCATGGTGGGCGGGTGACACGGCGAGCAAGTTTTTTATAACGCTGCGAGACGAAAAGAAGATAACAGGGACAAAATGCGCAGCCTGCAACAAAGTATTCCTGCCTCCGCGCAAGGTCTGTCCGGCATGCTTTACCGAGAATACGGAGTGGGTAAACCTGTCGGATGAGGGAACCGTCCTTTCGTTTACCGTGGCAAGGCGCCAGTTTGCTGCCATCCCGCACAACAAGAAGGTTCCTGTCATATGGGGCCTGATCAAACTTGATGGTGCCGATACAGCCATGCTGCATTATCTGGACGAAGTAAAGCCGGAGAATGTTACAATCGGTATGCGCGTGAAGGCAGTGTTCTCAGACGCGCGGAAGGGCACCATCCGCGATATTTCGCATTTCAAACCGGTAAAATAAAGAAGGAGCCAGAGCTATGGATAGAGCAGCAATCATCGGCGTCGGAATGACAAAAATTGAAAAAAGAAAAGTCGGCCAAACTTTTGCCGACATGGCGTGGGAGGCCGTAAACAAGGCCCTGGGCGACGCAGGGATGACCATCGACGATATCGACAACGTGGTAACCACTTCCAGCGACTTCTGGGACGGCAGGACGATTTCCTGTATGGCCGTGGGAGACGCCAGCGGTGCAGCGCACAAAAACATCTCCTGCGTAGAAGGGGACGGAACCTACGGGGCATTTTATGGTATGACCAGAGCCCTTTCCGGCTCATACAAAACCACCCTCGTTACGGGGCACACAAAGGGCTCCGAAAGCGTGTCGAGCCTCATTACCAATTCGGCCTTTGATCCCATCTATGAGCGGAGCTTGGGTATGGACATGGTGACCGCGTGCGCCATGCAGGCCCAATCATTCATGCATCGCACCAAGACAACGTCTGAGCAGATGGCCATGGTATCTGTGAAGAACCACGGCAACGCTTTGAAGAACCCACTGTCTCAGCTTCCCCTGAAGATCACCGTTAAGGATGTTTTGAAATCAGAGATGATTGCGGACCCGCTCCACAAACTGGACTGTTCTCCGATATCCGACGGTTGCGCGGCGGTCATCATTGCCCACGAGTCGGTAGCGACGAAGTTCAAGCAGCAGCCGGTCTGGATAAAAGGCGTGTCGTTTTGCGCGGACAGCTTCTTCTTCGGAGACCGGGATCTGTCTCACGCCCGATCACTGACCGAAGCGGCGAGGAGGGCCTATGCGATGGCCGGAATCAAGTACCCGAAAAAAGAAATTGATGTGGCGGAACTATACGACGCTTTTACTTATCAGGAAATCATGTGGCTTGAGGAAATGGGGCTTGCCGATGATGCGATGGCAGGGAAACTCTTAGAAAAAGGGGAGTTTAACATCGACGGAAGGCTGCCGGTGAATGCATCCGGCGGGTTGCTTTCCGGGCATCCTGTGATTGCTGCAGGCCTTTACAGCATGGGGGCGGTCGTCAGGCAAATTCGGGGCGATGCGGGCGGTTTTCAGGTGAAAAAGGCGAAAACCGGCTTGGTGCACGGCGTGAACGGCCTGGGTGGCCAGTCCCACTGCGTGTTTATTCTTGATAAGGACAAGTAGGAGGAAAAACCATGGCTAAACGAGTTGCGATTGTAGGAACCGGACAGACATTCCATAAGAGCCATCGCCCTGATGTGAACGGACAGGAGCTCATTAACGAGGCAGTCCTGAGAGCGCTTCAGGATGCCGACCTGAAGATGAAAGACATCGATGCCATTGTCATCGGGAATATGGACCACTTTGAAGGAATCAATTACGTCGATTGCTGGAGTGTTGACGGCTCCGGTGGAACGATGAAACCCATTATCAAACTGACCACCGGCGGAACTACCGGATGCACTGTCGCGATTGGCGGATACCATCTGGTCGGGTCAGGAATGTTCGACAGAGTTCTGATTATCGGCTGGGAAAAGAATTCCGAGTCGGACACCACCGGTGCCATCACGACGGCTTTTGATCCCATCTGGGATCGCTTGGTATTTGCCGGAGCGATTTCGGGGCTGGCGGCGGAGGCTCAGGGCTATATGGCCCGCTATGGAGCATCGGACCGCGACGGCGCTCGGGTGAGCGTTCGGGACCGGAAACACGCGATGAACAACCCCCACGCGCAGCTTCGAAAAGAAGTGAGTCTCGAAGAGGTGCTTGCTTCCCCGATGCTGGCCGATCCGATCCACCTGCTGGACGTATGCCCCCGTTCCGACGGCGCATGCGCAGTTATCATGGCCAGTGAAGACGTCGCAGAAAAAATCTGCCCGAAACCGGATTGGATCTGGGGCACAGCGGCGCGGCATTCATACAGCTACCTGGGTGATGCCGATTACGGACGCTTGACCAGCATGCGCGAAGGCTCGCAGGAACTATGGAAGAAAGCGGGCATCAAAGAGCCGCGAAAGGAACTGGACGTTATCGAGCTCTATCAGCCCTATTCATTTGGTGGTCTGATCTGGATTGAGGATATGGGCCTTGTGGGTCCCGGCGAGGCGCCCCAGTACATCTGGGACGGCAATACCGACATGGGCGGCGAGCTGCCGATCAACCCATCGGGCGGTGTCATCTCGTGCAATCCCATCGGGGCGACCGGTCTTATCCGGTGCGCAGAAGCGGCGATGCAGGTGATGGGTAAAGCAGAAGGGCGGCAGGTTCCTGACGTCAATCTCGCCTTCAGCAGTGGTTTCGGCGGCTGCTGGTGGACCGATATGATTCTGCACGGCAAGAACAAACCGAAGTGACCTAAATAGGAGTGAAGATTATGGCTGAGAAAGAACATATCATCATTGAATCAGGCGACGCGGTGCAGCCCTTTGCGTATTCCGTGGGGATGTACGGGAGCAAGTTTTTTACCGAGATACGGGACAACTGCAGGTTTTTGGCCGTCCGATGTCCGAAATGCAAAAAAGTGTATATTCCGCCGCGTGCTGTGTGCGGAGATTGTTTTGTGGAGATGAATGACTGGGTCGAAGTGGGGCCGAAAGGGATTATCAGCACATTTACCATTCTCCGCTTCGCTTTCATCGATCCGGAGACGGGTGCGCAAAAACCGGTCCCCTATGGTTACGGCTTTATCAAATTTGATGGTGCCGATACCCTGTTTCAGCACTACATCAGTGTCGAAGACGAAACGAAGATCAAAGTCGGCGCCAGGGTTGAGCCGGTATTCGCCAAGGATCGGAAGGGCAGTATACGGGATATTGAATATTTTAAAGTCGTAGATTGATGTCAATGAAGGAGTCGTCCACGATTGTGATCAATCCATCCAAACGCATATTGAAAATGCCGGGAGGCGTGTGCGGAGGAATTACTACCGGAACCGATAAAGTTAGAAGTGGTTACGGTAACGGCGACTGCCTTTACTTTGATTTTGAGCACCTGGTTTTTGCCGTCGCTGACGGCTCAGAGCGTTTCCCTTGGGCGTCTCGTGATCTTTTAATGCGATTATCAGAAAGTCTTTCGCTTTCCGGATCACCAGACACGGTTGGCGGCTGGAAGGATATGATGAACACGGAGATATACTCCGAGCAGAAGTACCAGCACAAGACGACCTTCAGTTGCGTTGCCATCCGGCGCGAAAGAGACGGTGTCTTCCTGATCATTTCTCACGGTGGCGACAGTGTCGTAACGGTCATGAGCAGTACCACCGGTGCGATCTCCCATCAAACCGGTCGAAACATGAATTTCGCCGGAAGAAGCAAAGAGATAGTGGACGTGACTCAATACCGCGTGGCCGACAGCGACAGCCGGGTGCTTCTCTCAACGGATGGATTCGATGACGTGTGGCGGTTTTGTCTGCATCAGTCCCTTCTTGGCGGGGCGCGCGATGTGTTTGAGCGGTACCCGGTGGATGAAATCTCTGAAATGATTTCCGGAATACTGGAAGAGAATAAAAGCCGGTTCGAATATGACGATATTGGGTTTATCCTTCTTGATCCAAACCGGATCGAGCGAATTATAGGAACGGCTGTGATTATGGGCGGGACGCGTCCTTATGAAGAAAAACTGTACCGGTTGGAATATGCATCAGGATCGCATGATCGATGGGTGCCCGCTGGGGAGTGGGGTGAGAACGATGATGTGTTTACCGGAGCGGGAATTCGGGTACTTGTTTCGGGACGGTGCTGAGAATCAAATCGTTTAGGTCAAGAAAGAGTTTACTGAAGTTATGAATGAACGCAACAAAAATGATTTATTAAATCTAAGGCGTGCCCAGTTGACGGGGGCGGCTTACAAAGTTGTCGCGCAGAAAGGGTATAATGATTTCACGATAAAGGACATCGCTGAGGAGGCGGGATTGTCCACAGGCCTTGTTCATTATTATTTCAAGAACAAAGAAGATCTCCTGTTCAAGCTACTAAAAGAGATGAATGCTAATCTCAGGGATAATCTCAAAAAGGCGCTCACGGAACTTACGGAACCGAAGGATAGACTGATGGCCTTCTGCGACGAGGCCTTCGAACTGGTGGACAAGGAAAAAGCTTATTTTTACGTGCTCATCGATTTTTGGGCACAGATGAATCATGACAACCGGATTCGTCAGGCGAACGTAAAGCTTTTTCAGAGCTATCGCGACGAAATCTCGTCAATTATCGAAGAGGGGATAGCAAAGGGTGTGTTTACAGCCATAGATGTAAAATTTACATCCGTTATCATCATCTCCCTTATCCAGGGAACCATTATCCAGTATGTGATTGATAACGGGGCATTCGATTATCGTGAGTTAAAAGAAAAAATTAAGAAACAGATTCTCTCCAAAGTCATAGAGGAAAAATAACGTACTAAATGTAACGAAGGAGGTATTCATGGAATTCGGTTATACTGAAGAGCAATTAATGTTTAGAGATTCGGTTTATAAATACGCAAAAAAGGAAATCGTGCCACTTGTCGAGGAGGCTGATCTCCATAGCGAGTTCTCGATGGAGGTCTGGCGGAAATTGGGAGAAATGGGACTTCTGGGCCTGCCGTTTCCGGAAGAACTGGGTGGATCCGGTGCCAGTGTTGTAACCTGTTGTCTTTCGACCGAAGCCCTAGGGCATGCCGGTGTTGACCAGGGCCACCTGTTGGCGTTGGGAGCGCACACGTATTTGTGTACGGATACCATCTACAAACATGGAACACCCGAACAGCTGAAGAAATACGTACCGAAACTTGCCAGCGGTGAATGGATCGGCTGTATGGGTCTTACAGAGCCCGGCGCCGGTTCCGATGCCGGATCGATAACAACAACGGCAGTCAAGAAAGGTGATAAGTGGATTCTTAACGGTACGAAGACATTCATTACTAATGCGCCGGTATGCAATGTCTGTGTCGTGTATGCCACGGTTGATAAAGCGCTGAAGCACAATGGTATCACTGCCTTCATCATCGAGAGGGGTTTCCCCGGTTTTTCGACTGGTACGCCATTTCATAAAATGGGCGTGCGGGCATCCACCACCTCTGAAGTCATTATGGACAACTGCGAAGTTCCGGAAGAAAACCTGCTGGGCGAGGTCGGCAAAGGATTTGGATATACGCACGAGACTCTCTCTTGGGACAGGAGTGCTCTTTTGGCTCCGTTTGTCGGCGGTATGCAGTTTGCCATCGAGGCATGCACCAAATACTCTCAGGAACGTGTGCAATTCGGTAAACCGATTAACACGTTCCAGGCCATCCAGCACAAGTTGGCAGATATGAAAATTATCAAAGAAGCCGCGAAAATGGCCGTTTATCAAGTTGCTCATGATAAGGATTCAGGCAAACCCCTAAATCACATGCATACCTCACTTGCCAAAGCGATTGTAGGCGACTGGGGCATAAAAGCCGCGAGTGAAGCAGTTCAGGTATTTGGCGGCTACGGATACATCCATGAATACCCGATTGAGCGGTTCCTCAGGGATGCGAAGTTGGGGCAGATTGGTGGCGGGACTTCCGAAGTTCAGAAGCTTATCATATCCCGTATCCTGAGCTTTATGTAACCGAGGGCAGGGGAGCAGAATAAACAGACATCAAACAGGAGAAAAATATTATGAACTATGATTTGACACCGGAACAACTATCGATAAAGGACAATTTTACGAAGTTTTGCACCAAGGAAATAGAACCACGCTCTGCAATGCTGGATGAAGCGTCGCATGAAGAAGTGGCCAAACTGATGAAAGAGAACATCAAGAAGATGGCCAGCATTGGATATCTCGGAATCGGACACGAGGAAGCTTACGGCGGCATGAATCTCGATTTAATCAGTCAGGCTATCGCAGGGGAAGCCGTGGCCAGTGCCTGCGCCTCTACCTTTTTATCCTGCGGTGCCTCCAGCGGTCTTTTCGGCATGCCGCTCCGACTGTTCGGTACCGAAGCGCAGAAGAAAAAATATCTTCCCGGCATCATCAAAGGCGAAATTATTGGTTGTTTCGGTCTTACCGAGCCTGAAGCCGGCTCTGATGCAGCCTCCATTAAAACAACGGCTGTTAAGCAGGGGGATAAGTGGATCCTCAATGGCACTAAAACATTCATCACCAACGCGACGATCGCCGATGTGGCACTGATCTTCGCTTATAATGACAAAGCGAAAGGACCGGGGGCCGGCGTGACCTGCTTTCTGGTTGACAAAGGAATCAAGGGATTTTCAGCGGGCAAACCTTTCGACAAAATGGGATTCCGAGGTTCCCCCACAGCCGAACTGATCCTTGTGGATTGTGAAGTGCCGGATAGTGCTGTGCTGGGCACGATAGGCAATGGTTTCATCCAGGCGATGCAGACCCTGGAATACGGCAGGATCGGCATGGCAACCG
>CAZOPH010000031.1:12957-16878 GCA_964581635.1 uncultured Smithella sp. | reverse complement strand
TGTAAAGCACCACGCTGACGGTCATGACGATCATGTAGGGAATGCCTTCCGCTATGTAGATGGAAGGCACCCAGAGCCAGGGGTTGCTGGTTCTTGTCGCCGTTTTTTCGTGGGATAGGGGCATGAAAGTCCTTTAATGAGTTGTTGCGCGCTTTCTTCAGTTCTTCAGGGGTAAACCGCTCAATACAATTTCCGTAAAATCGCGCCGGTGAAGTAGTGCGCTAAAATTTCCTCTGCTTCGTGTCCCTGAACCGCCATAACCGCCGCGCCAATCTGGCAGAGGCCCACGCCATGCCCCCATCCGCCGCCGTCAAGGATAAAACGGGAAATGGCGCCGTTTGCATCCTTTTCAGTGGCAACGACAAATGCGCTGGAGAGCAAATGCGTGGGCGAGAGCCAGCGACGGATTTCCAGTTCCTTGCCGACAATTACGGTGCGATGAGAGCCTTCGATTTTCAGACGATAGATTCTTCCGGACGGGCCGCGAGCCAGGGGGTCAAGATTTCGCAGCATGCCGAAATCAATGCCGGATTTTGCCTTAAGAATTTTCTCCAGCTCTTCCCGCGTATAAACGACCTGCCAGCGATAGAAATTCAAGGTTTCCATATCAAACGCGGGTAGTATCCGCCGCAGAGTTTCCTGATCGGTTGTGTTGCAGTATGCTTCAGGCTTCGAGCACAGCCAGGCGGCAGCGTCTTCCTCTCTGTTTATCGGCGCACGTTTTTCAGCATGGTCAGTTATGTTCGAAAGATAGGGGAAAGAGGCGTCCTCCCATGCCGTCGAAAAAACGTCCGTCTGCCCACCACAGCATTTGTAGTAGCGCGCGTCGCAGATTTGGCCTTCTGTAGTCAGGAATATGCCACGGGTCGTGTTGACGGCCTCCTGAACATTTGCTGAGATGATTCTGGTGATCCCTTGATACCGCTGGCAGTGGTCGTCGGCACAGACGTCGAAGTCTTGATGATCATTCACATCCTGCCAGACTATTCTTTCATCTTCTTTTTGTTGGGGCAGGGTCCGGACGGATTCCTTTTTCGTGAGCATTGCGATAAGCCAGCTGCGTGCAGCAATGGCCTGCGCTTTAAGAAACGCGAGGGGAGCGCTTGCCGCCATTTCCGATGAGATCACCGAGGCGAGATATTCTTCGAGCGAGATGATATTGATGAGATTGAAGGTGGTCTCGCTATGGCAGGAAAGAAGCAGCGCGCCGTGAAAAGATTGTTCCTGGACTCTCTGCCAGTGAAAATCGATGCCGATTTTTACGGTTAGAACGGTAAAACAAATTGTGGATGACGCATCAGGTGTGAGTAAAATTTCTTTTTGACGGATGATCTCTCCGCCTCCGGAATCAGTCAGCAGGATTTGTCCATTTGCGGCGCGAACGGAAAATTCGTCCACAATATTGCGTCCGTCCGATAGATAAAAAGGACCTTTCAGCTTCAGACGTGCTTCGGAAGAATTTTGCAGCAGGGCTACTTTAATTTTCGGTTCGCAATCGATCATGCCTTCATCCGCGCCGTTTAAAACGTTACTGGTTTTTTAGAAACAATAACAAGATAAGTCAAGAAAGTTATCATCATTTTTTTCAGACTGCCTTTGAAAGATGAGATAGATGTCCTGTTTTTGATATTTTTTCAGGCCGTTGAATACATGGACCATACGAACTAAATAATTGAATATGATCAATATGTCGTGTATAAACACCGCAAAAGGATCGGCGGGTGGTTTATGGCGCATATTTGGCCAATTGGTGGGGGGAAAGGCGGTTCCGGAAGGAGTTTTTTAACCGGTTCATTGGGACAGCTTTGGGCTGCACTGGGTAAAAAAACACTGGTGATTGATCTCGATCCGGGAGCGGCAAATCTACATACCCTGGTCGGCGTCCCTGATCCCCCAAAAGGTTTTTCCGATTTTATTCACAAAAAAATTTCTCGACTGGAAGAGGCTGTTGTGGAGACGCCTTTTGAAAACCTTTTTCTCATCAGCGGTGCTCACGGCTATTTCGATATTGCCAATCTATCTTATGAACAGAAAATTGAAACACTCCGCGCCATTTTGCAATTAGATTATGACCGCATCCTGCTGGATTTAGGCGCCGGGACGTCTTTCAATACGCTTGACTTTTTCCTAATCTCGCAGAATGGCATCTTCATCGCCACGCCGGAACCCACATCCGTTGAAAATATTTACCGCCTGATCTACGCCATTTACTTGCGCCGGATTCATTCCTGCCTCAATGCAACGGAACTCAGAGCGCTGGAGGATGAGGTGGGTCGCCAATTCGGCGATGGTTCCGCAAACAATCCTGGATGTATGATGAAAGTTCTTGCCCGTACGTATTTGGAAAAATACCAACAACTGCAAGATGAATTCGGTGCGTTTCAATTCAAGCTCATCATCAATCAGCTCCGCAAACAGGACAATGCCGCGCTGGGGTTGCAGATGACCAGAATGATCGAGAAGCATCTGGGATTGCATATTGAGTTCTTGGGTAATGTGGCGTATGACGAACATGTCCATGACGCGATTTGTCTGCAGGTATCTTACCTGGAACGCTATCCCTATACCAAAACCGTCAGTGATCTGCGTGAAGTGGCCAAGCAGATTGTTGAATCGGCAGGCAAACAATTGATGCCCCGCTGTGAGTAAGGAAAGCCCTCAACTTCACACGCAAGGCAATATCAAGGGAGTTTTTACATGCCCAAAAGTTTTGCCCAATTAAATTATTATGAAATGCTGGACATCGAGCCGGATGCAACGACATTTGACATTCGCCACGCCTACAATGCCGCTCTGCAGGTGTATCAACCGGGCTCGCTGGCGAGCTATTCTTTTTTCTCCGGGGATGAAAGACAAGCGATCCTTTCTCTCATCGAGAAAGCTTATTCAACGCTCATTCATGATCAGGCCAGGAAAGATTACGACGAAGATCTGATTCGCAGAGGTGAACTTGATGCGGAAAAAGTAGCGTTGTCGGCCGTTAAAAAGCCGGTGAGTATTTTTGATATCAGTCGCGGTTCCGCCTCCGGAGTGGTTTCAACCAATAGTGAAGCATTGAAAAGTAAGATCAGTCAAAGCCAACTCATTGGCGATATCCTAGCCCAGAATGAATTATGCGGAGCGGACTTGAAAAAAATCCGTACGGAGCTTGGGGTGCTTATTGAACAAATCGCGCAGGAGACGAAAATACGGCAGGATCATCTGCGCAGTATTGAAGAAGATCATATCACGCGACTACCGACAACCGTTTTTCTCAAGGGGTTTGTTAAATCATATCTGAAATGTTTGTGTCTGGAACCGATAGAAGAACTCAGCGCCCTTTATATGGATACCATCTCGCGTCTGTCGAGAAAATAATAAAATGGGTGGTGTTTAATCAGGCCATGAAACATAAATATCAGGAGATAAGGAGGCGCCGGATGAGAGACAGAACGTTACTGATGTTGGTGAGCTTGTTTTCTGTTGTGAGTTTCTTGATGTTGGCGTCAACCAGTATCGCAAAGGAGGGGGCTATGGAATCCGATATAATTAAAACGTCAAGAGGAGATCTTGTCATTAGTTTTCTGGGACACGGCTCGTTCATGATGTCGTGGGGCGGTAAAATCATTCATGTTGATCCCGTATCGAGTGAGGCGGATTATGCGAAATTACCCAAGGCGGACATGATTTTGATTACCCACGAGCATTTTGACCATCTGGACTTGAATGCCGTGGGGCATATTAAAACCGCTGCCACAAAAATTGTCGGCTCACCCGAGGTGGCCAAGCAAATACCCGGTATTGTGGTAATGAAGAACGGCGATCTGCAAACGGTGGATGGTTTGCAGATTGAGGCGGTACCCGCCTATAACATTGTTCATATGCGTGCACCTGGAAAACCTTTTCATCCGAAAGGCATCGGCAACGGCTATATTGTCACCT
>CAZOPH010000031.1:0-12857 GCA_964581635.1 uncultured Smithella sp. | reverse complement strand
GTGGCCAGGCAGCAGTTGCGCGAGGAAGGAATTTATCCGGTCTCGATTTCTCCGGCGCGGCAGAAAAAAAGCGTGTCTTTGTCCAGCGTTCTGGAAGTCGGTTTTCTGCGCAAGGTTTCGGCCAAGGAGGCTTCGATTTTTACGCGTCAGCTCTCCACGCTAATAGGTGCGGGCATTCCGCTGGTGCCTTCCTTTTCCGTGCTGCTGGCTCAAACCAAGAATCCCGTCCTGCAAAAAATATTAGCGCAGATTCGAGCCGATCTGAATGAAGGCAAAAGCCTGACCGCCGGCATGGAGAATTTCCCGAGTGTTTTTCCGCCTCTTTACATCAATATGGTCAAAGCCGGTGAGGCTTCCGGCACCATCAATTTGGTTCTGGAGCGTCTGGCCGACTTCAGTGAAAGCCAACAGGCGCTGATGAGCAAAATCCGCTCCGCTCTGGCCTACCCGCTGATCATGCTTCTGGTTGGCTCTTTAGTTATTTTTTTGCTCATGACCTTTGTGGTTCCGAAAATTACAGGAATTTTTACCGACATGAAACAAACGCTGCCGTTGATTACGGTTATCCTGATTGCGGTCAGTAATTTCTTGAAATCTTTCTGGTGGCTGATTTTTCTTCTCATCTTGGCCGGGATTGCCGCCTTTAAATACCTAACGGCAGGCACGCAGACCGGTCATCGTTTCTGGGACTCGATTCGCCTGAAAGCGCCCATCTGGGGTTCGGTGAATCTCAAAATCGTCATCGCGCGGTTTTCGCGGACACTGGCGACGCTCCTGCAAAGCGGGGTCCCGCTTCTGACGGCCATGGAAATTGTCCGTAATGTGGTTAATAACATGGTCATCGGCGAAACGATTGCGCGGGCGGCTAAGGAAGTTGAAGAAGGCCAGAGTCTGGCTGTACCCCTGGCGGCAAGCGGCCTTTTTCCACCGATGGTGACGGAAATGATCGCCGTTGGAGAACAGACCGGTTCGCTGGAAAAAATGCTCAACCGCATTGCCGTGGCGTATGAAACAGAGGCGCAATCCGATATTATGGTCATGACATCCCTGCTGGAACCGATTATGATTCTGGTGATGGGCTTGGTCGTCGGATTTATTGTTGTATCTATTCTGTTGCCGATTTTTGAAATGAACCAACTGGTCAGATAAAAAACGAAGAGGGTTGATTATGAAAAAAAACAAAGAAAAAAGAAAAAGGGAAGCCGGGTTTACGCTGATTGAATTAATGGTGGTTATCATCATTTTAGGCGTATTGGCTGGTTTGATCATTCCCCGCGTGATGGGACGTCCCGATGAGGCGCGGCAAGCCAAAGCGAAAATGCAGATGGAGAGTCTCGAGTCGGCGTTAAAACTTTACAAACTGGACAATGGCAGTTACCCCTCAACGGAACAGGGCTTGAAAGCTTTAGTGGAAGCGCCCACAGCCGGCACTCTGCCCAGAAACTGGCGGGTGGGGGGCTATCTGGAAAAAGGGAAGGTACCCAAAGACCCCTGGAACAACGAATTTATTTATGTAAGTCCCGGCAGCCACGGCGACTTTGATTTGACCAGTCTGGGGGCCGATGGCGAAGCTGGTGGGGAAGGTGTCGATAAGGACATTAATAACTGGGAAATTGAATAAGCAAGGCTTCCTGAAATAAAAAGAATCAGTGTGTTGCCTCAGATGGAAGGCTTTGTAAAAGGTGCCAGAGGCAAGGCGCGCGAATATTGAGGAATGAGGCCTACTTTTTTGTAGACCGCAGTGACGAAAGATGAAGCGCAACGCAGCATATGGACGTTTTACAGAGCCTTCTGGGTTTACGCTGGTCGAGTTGCTGGTGGTGATTGCGCTTGCCGTAATCATTCTGGCTTTGGCCGCGCCTGTTACACGTGATGCTTTGAGCACAAACAGTCTCAAGAAAGCCTCGCGCCAGATCATCGGCCTGGAACGGAAGCTGCGCGTGGAGGCGGTCCGCGATCAGGTTGATTATATCCTTCACTTGGATATTCCCGCCGCGAGCTACTATGTGATCGCATCCGATATGACCCCGGAAAAACAAGATGAGATCAAGAAGAGCTCGAAAAAGTTTCCTGCCGGGGTTACCGTTTTGGATATTATTAATCAGAAGAATGAAAAGATTACGGATGGCGAAGTCAAAATAAAATTCGGCAGGAATAATATCGGTCCGGCTTTGGTCATGCATATGGCTGAAGAGGAAGACCGGATGACATTGGTCGTTAATCCCTTTTTAGGCATCACCGCTGTTTATGATCACTATGTCGAGATTTCCCCGGATGACGGTTTGGGCAAGGATGTGACAAAATAAGGGAAGGACAATGCTTAAGAAAAAAACCGGCTTTACGCTTCTGGAAGTCATGATCGCCATGGCCATCCTGGCGATTGCGTTGGTGGCCGTTTTTCAGATGCAATCGCAGAGTATTTCCATGGCCAGCGAATCACGCTTTATGACCACGGCGTCGCTTTTGGCTCAAAGTAAAATGGCCGGCATTGAGGCTGAAACATCGCTCGGCAATCAAAGTCAAAAAGGTGATTTTGCTCCGGACTACCCCGAGTACGCCTGGACGATCCAGATAACGGATACCCAAATTGCCAAGCTCAAAAGAATTGAAGTAAACGTCTTTAATAAGTTGCTGACCCGGGGCGGCTCCTATCAACTTGTTTTCTACAAGACGAGCGGGATGTGAAACATGTCTGACAGATCGCCCGTCCATCATCACTATTCGCATGGTTTTACCCTGTTGGAACTTTTGATTGCCATTTTTATCTTGGGCATCGTGCTCACTACAATCTATGCTGCCTACAGCGGGACGTTGACGGTTATCAAGGAACTGGATGACGACTCCCGTGCGTATCAAATGGCGCGTATCACCCTGGACAGGATGAGCAGGGATTTATCCTCATTGCAGCGCTTTGGAAATGTCTTTGTTTTGCAATCTGAAAAAAGCCGAATCGGTGACCGCGAGTTCGGTTCACTTGCTTTCTGGTCCGCTGCTCATCTGTCTTTTGAGGAAGGCGGTCCATCCAGCCATCCGGCTTCGATTGAATATTTTGTAAAGCAAGATAAAGACGGGAGTTTTTCACTCTGGCGTTCCGATGTCGCAGAAGCTAAGCCTTCTCCGGATAGGAAAACCAGCGGCGGGTTGATTGTTTGTCAGAATGTTCAAGCCATCAATTTGAAATTTTACGATGAAGGCGGGAGGGATTATGATTCATGGGATACGTCGTCTTCATCGGAGCCGCAAAAAGGCAAGCCCCCTGTATTGGTTCAAATCGAATTGATGCTGACAAATGGCAGGGATGCGGAAAAGCCCTATAAGTTTATGACCAACGTATTTCTGCCGGTGAGAAAATGAAGCACTTCAAAAGAATATTATCCGGTCACTCCGGCGTCGCGTTGATAACCGTCATCCTGATTATCAGCATTCTGGTGGCCGCCGCATTGGAGTTGAACCGATTGTCGCGCGCCGACATCTATCATGCAGCCAATGTCAGTGACGGCATTAAACTCACGTATATCGCCAAGTCGGGATTCTATGGAGCAGCGGCCTTATTAATCAATTCCAGCAATGACTACGAAACCCTTCGCGATGACTGGGCCCATGCGGAGGTTTTGTCCGCCCAGTCTAAAGCATTCTTTAACAACGGTTATTTTATGGTCAGAGTCGAAGACGAAAAAGGGAAAATTCCGATCAATAAACTTGTGACCGGCGGCGCGGTGAACGCCAACATTAAGGATATGCTGCTGCTGCTTTTAAAACAGCCGGAATTTGATCTGAATGAACGCAAAGCGGCGGAAATTGTGGACGCAATCATTGACTGGATGGATGACAATAACGAGATCACGGGTGCGGGTGCGGAGAGTTCTTATTATGCATCACTGGCTGCGCCCTATGCCGCGAAAAATGCGCCGCTGGATTGCATTGAGGAATTGCTTATGATAAGAGGTATTACCTATGAACTTTTTGCCGGGACAAGAGAAAAACCCGGCCTGGGGCAATATGTAACAATTTACGGCACGGGGGCCATCAATATCAACACGGCGCCGAAAATGGTTTTACGCGCCCTGACGCCCGATATTACGGTCGAATTGGCCGATAAAATGGATGAATACCGAAGAAGTAAAAGCAATAATCTGTCTTCCGTCGATTGGTATAAAAAAGTTCCCGGCATGGAGAGTATTACGATAAAACCGGAGTTAATTGAAATGGTGAAGAGCAACTATTTCAGAATTTACTCAACCGGCATGGCCGATAAGATGGAGCAGACGATCAGCGGCGTTATGCAGCGGTCGCCTTTCCAGATTATGAGCTGGAGGCAGGATTAATGTCGCAGACGATTCTCGGCCTGGATGTTGGAGCCGACACGATCAAAGCCGTTTTGGCGATTCCCAGAGGACGAATGGGCACCCGCGTTCTTGCTTTCGAAACTGTGCGAATGGAAGACGGCATGGACATGGAGGCGGTATTAAAAAAATTGGCCGAAATGATCCGGCCTCTGGCGCCATCGAAGATTGGCTGTGTGGTGTCCCTGCCGCCTTCAGAAGTTATGTTTCGTCAAATTCGCCTGCCCTTCCGCGATGAAAGCAAAATCAAAAAAACCCTGCCTTTTGAATTGGAACCGCTCCTGCCTGTACCCATTGAGGAAGTCATGATCGACTATGTGCATCTTCCCAACGAAGGGCTGCTTACAGCCGCTGTCGGTAGAGAAAGAATCCGGGAAGTCATTGCGGCGGTTGAGGAACATTTAGGCGAGGTTTCCGCCATCGACATTGCGACGGCTGCTCTGGCTTTGCCGCTTTTGGAGCAAAAAACTACAACTGATGCAGGCATTCTTCTGGATATCGGTGCCTCTTCCACCTTCGCGGTCTTTTACGAAAATAACGCAATCGTCCAGATACGCTCTTTTGCTTTTGGCGGAAATACAATTACCGGCGCCTTGGCCGGGGATTTATCTTGTGACCAAGAAGAGGCCGAGTTTACAAAAATTATCGCCGCATACGATACAAAAACCGACGGGGCCTTGGCCGCTTGCCGAGAATTTTGCACCTCGCTTACCAATACCGTTGAATTTATGCGGATTAATGAAACGCTGCACAGCACGCCTGCGCAGATTCTGGTAACCGGAGGCGGTTCTTTATTTAAACCGCTGTGCGATGAATTGGAAAAAGCTTTCGGCGCACCTGTGGCGGCTCTTGATCCTGCCAGGTTTGGTCAGTTGGAAATCGCCGAAAAGTTGCAAAATTCCTACCAGCCGCAAATCATGAATCCGGCGCTCGCAGCTGTTAAAAGAGCCTCTGCTTCGCGCAAATCTTTTAATTTCCGACAGGGTGAATTCGCGGCAAGGAGTGTTCGCGGCGATCTCAAAAAACCATTACAGTTGGGGGTGATCCTAGCCGGAATTATCTTATTTCTGGTGGCGGTTGATCTATTCCTTGATTATCGATTGCAGGCTCAACAGGCTGGTGCTTTGAAAAATCAGATTAGTTTGATTTTCAAAAAGCATTATCCTCAGTCCGCTGTGATGGTTGATCCGGTCAACCAGTTAAGAACAAAGCTTGCTGAAGACAAAAAGATGTATGGCATAGATAATGGCGGTTCGGGGGTAACTGTTCTGGAGTTATTAAAAGATATATCCGGCTTTATTGCACCCGCACTGGATGTTGTCATGACCCATCTACATTATGAAAACAATATTGTTCTGCTGAAGGGCGAGGCAAAAAAAATTGACGACGTAACGTCTGTGAAAAATGAACTTCTTAAATCGAGATACTTTAAAAATGTTACGATTAGCTCCACCAGTCTAGCCAAGGAAGGCACCTTAGTTAATTTTGATTTGAGGATTGAACTAAGATGATCAAAACCTACTGGACAAATTTGGATACCAAGCAGCGTTATCTTGTCGCCTTTTGCGCGGCTTTGGTGCTTGTCGCTCTGGTGCTTTCATTTGCCGTTTTCCCGATGTGGGACGCCCGCGCTAAACTGAAGAAAAACATTCTGAATAATTCAAAAAAGCTTGAGGAGATGGTTAAAATCGATGCTGATTTCGCCATTCAGGACGCTCAAACATCTCGGATAAAAAATGCGATTGCCTCACGCCGCGCCGATTTTACCCTGTTTGCGCATCTGGAGAAAAAAGCGGTTGCAGCCAATGTCAAAGGCAGTATCAAACAGATGAATTCCGCACAAGGCGTTAAGTCTCCGTCCCTGGAGGAAACCCTCATTGACTTGAAACTGGAAAAAATAACGATCAAGCAGTTGACGGACTTTTTATATGAAGTCGAATCACCTTCCGAAATGATTAAGATTAAAAGAATTACGGTTAACAAAATGAAGGAAAGCCCGGAATACATAAGTGCCCAGCTTTTGATTGCCTCTTATATACCGGCCTCTCCTCGTCCGGGAGGTCAATAGACGCCATGCGCTTTTTAAAGAATAAGGTTCTCTGGCTGACGATTTACGCGATAGGCGTTACCAGCGTTTTTTTATACCTCCTCTTCCCTTCCTCGCTGGTCTTGCGGCAACTGGAGTCTGCCGCTGGTTCCGCCGGATACGTTTTGAAGGCCGGGTCTTTGCATCCCTCTTTGCCTCTGGGAATTAAACTCAAAGATGTAACGTTTTGCTCCACACCGACACCGGGTGACGTTCTTTTTCAAGGTGAATTGCTGGATTTGCAATTCAATTTATTGAGTATTTTTCAGAAATATCGGTCTATCAATTTCAATGGCAAAGCATACCATGGCAACTTTGACGGTCATTTAGGATTGAAATCGGTCGCTCAAACCTATACGCCGTTTGAGGGGAAAATCAACTTTCAGAATATTGATCTGGCCCGCTACAGTCCGACAGGCTTCCCCTTATTCAGAGGGTTAACGGGTAAAGCGCGGGGATCTACATTTTATGAAATGAACGATGCGACAAGCCAAAATTCCGTCGGGAAATTATCACTTTTTCTAAGCCGGGGCGCCTACCCGTTGCCGGAACCTTTTCTGGGGATGAGTCGCATTGAGTTTGACCGTGGCGAGATTCAGGCGCAATTGAAAAACGGTAGTGTGACGCTGGAAAAGTTTGAAATTAACGGAAAGCAGATTAACTGCTCTTTAAACGGCAGTATTTATCTGGCTGATCGTGTGGATGAAAGCCGACTCAATATAAAAGGCATCATGGAGATTGCAGGCAAGAGTAAAATCAAAGTGAATGTTACAGTGGATGGAACGCTGGCCCATCCGTCATTCCGTTATATATAAGGCTAGGACGGCGGCAAAGGCATACGGGATATGTGGGCAGATATCGTACAAAAAATTAAACAAAGGTTTGATCGGATCAAAAATTATCCGACCGACTTGTCGGTGCTGACGGGCTCCGCAATGCCTTTGCTTATTGCCGTAGCGATCACGATTTTGTCTTTTCTCGGGGTGGATATTTTTTATAAAATAATCAGTTTACAGGTTGCGGGTCGTCAGACGATTGGAACCAGACAAACTGTCGCCGTTGCCGCATTCTCAGGCCAGGGTAATTCTTTAGAGCCTTATAATATCATTACGCAACGCAACTTATTTTCTACGACACTCAAAGCGATTGTGGATAAGAATACAGGCGGGAATTTTCTCCCAAGCGAGGAATATACAGCCTTTGATTTGAAAGGAACGATAGCTGTCGATCAATCTATGGGGTATGCCATTGTTGAAGAAAAAGGCAAGGGGAAGCAAAAACTCTACCGCATCGGTGAGATGATTGGCTCAGCCAGACTGATTCGTGTTACGCGCAACACGGCTGTCTTAAGAGGTGGAGAAAAAGAGTTTGTGATGAAGATCAAGGAAGTCGTCGAAAGCCCCCTGACGGAACAATCCTCCCGGGCAGACAGAGCCACAAGCGGAATTGCCCTCAGCAAGCAGGATGTAACGCAAAGTCTGGGTGATCTGAAATCCATCATGAGCCAGGCGGTTGTCAGGCCTTTCTTCGTTGAAGGCGCGCAGCAGGGGTTTATCGTTTCCAATATCGTGCCCGGTAGTCTCTATCAAAGGATGGGCCTACAAAACGGCGATGTTGTCGTGGATGTGAATAATAAAAAACTGAACAGTGCCGACGATATTTTACAAATGGTGAATGCAATGCAGGCCGGGGGAAGCATATCCGTCAATCTGATGCGTAAAGGGCAGAACGAGACCATTAACTATTCCATTCAATAAAAAGGCTGTTCGGGAGTGTTGACGAACCATGTATGCCGCGTATTTTGGTTTAAAGGAAAACCCATTTAAGCTGACGCCTGAACCGCGCTATCTGTTTTTAAGCGAACCACATCGCGATGTTCTCCTGTACCTGGCATACGGCATTAAGGAAAGAAAAGGCTTTGTTCTGATTTCTGGCGGTATTGGTACAGGTAAAACCACCATCTGCCGCACGTTACTTAATTTACTGGATTCACATTCATCGGTCGAAACAGCACTGATCTTCAATACGGCGATTTCCGATCTTGAACTTCTGGAGGCGATCGTAAAGGAATTCGGCATTGAAATTCCTCGAGAGACCGGGACAAAAAAAGCCTATGTTGACGCTTTAAATGATTTTCTGTTGAAAAATTTCGCAGCCGGTAAAAATGCGGTGCTGCTGATTGATGAGGCACAGAATCTTTCGCATAGCGTCCTGGAGCAAATCCGGATGCTTTCGAATTTGGAAACGGAAAAAGAAAAGTTATTGCAGATCATTTTGATTGGCCAGCCGGAGCTTAAAGCCATGCTGACTTTGCCGGCACTTCAGCAGTTAAACGACAGAATTACGGTGCGTTATGAGCTGATCCCGCTATCGGCAGACGAGGTCGTTGCTTATATTGAGCATCGCCTTCGTGTGGCTGGCGGCCCAGGGAAAATCAAGTTTACAAAAGGCGCCTATCGCGCGGTTTATGATTTTTCGGAAGGCGTTCCGCGACGGATCAACGCTCTTTGCGACCGGACGTTCTTGATTGCCTATGCCAAAAATATCAGCAAGATTGACCGTTGGGTTATCCGTCATGCGGCGCGTGATATCGGCAGTGAATATTTCCAGAAGACCATCGGCGGCAGAAGAAAATCATGGTTGCACCTAAACACTTAAACGCCGCCGTAATTGCTTGACCAGTGGGGAATTATGAGTTACATTAACGACGCTTTGCACAAAGTCCAGAAGGAGAAGGAGTCCCTTTACGCTTCTTCCGGTGTCTTTGTTTCGTCTGAGGCCAAAAAACCCGATGCGAGAAAGAAATGGTTACCATTCGCCATTCTAATCATCATTTTTTTCTTTGTCGTCGGGATTGTTGCTTTACTGTATTGGCTGGATGTCCAGAAAACGCCTCCTACTGTAAAGATGGTTCAAAGTCCGGGCATCGCAAGGACGCAGCCCATGAAGGGTATGCCCCCTGCTTCAGTACCGAAAACACCGGCGTTAGTGC
Source organism: uncultured Smithella sp. (assembly GCA_964581635.1). Lineage (GTDB taxonomy): Bacteria > Desulfobacterota > Syntrophia > Syntrophales > Smithellaceae > UBA8904. The sequence goes on along the minus strand of CAZOPH010000031.1, from coordinate 3,436 downwards.
CTGAGGCACAGCCTGAAGTTGCTGTACCGCTCCCTGTCAAAGTTGAAAAGATGCCTGCAACGGACAACGTTCCAGCAGAGGTAAAAGAAAAAAAGCAAAACGCAGCGATTCCGGCAAAAATGAGGGGCAAAAAGCAAAATGCAGTAATTTCCTCAGGCAGGATGAAACAGATAGCGTCGCCTAAGCCGGAACTGGCTGATTCTAAGATGCTTTATGCACAGGCTTTGCAAAAGCAAAACGAAGGTAAACTGGAAGAAGCTGAAGCACTTTATGAAAGGGTTATACAAGCAGATCCGCGTCATGTGTCCGCCTTAAATAATTTGGGTGTGATCTTCATGAACCGGAAAATGTATGAACAGGCCGTCATCAGTTATAAAAAAGCGCTGAATATCCGTTATAATTATGTTGATGCGCATTATAATCTGGCCTGTCTTTATGCGCAAAAAAATGATACGGAACTGAGCCTGTTTTACCTGAAAAACGCGGTTAATTTTAATCCGGAGGTCAGACAATGGGCAGCCCGAGATGACGATTTAAAAAACCTCAAAGATCTGCCTGAGTTTAAAAAAATAATGCAGGCACGGAATAATTGAAATGACATTTATGAAAAACCACCTTGGAATACTGATATTACGCTTTGCGGTAGTGGCGACTTTGATGATGGGCACAGTAGTGCCTGGATTCGCCGCGCGGATAGATACAGGTACGCCGACCAAGCCGGCGTCAACAATGACAACGCCTGCGTCGCAACCTCCGGCTCCCGTTACGCCGGAAAAGTCCCAGCCCGTTTCCGAAGCCCCACAGGTATCCAATGTTCCCACGACCGAGCAGGCCGCAAGTGCACCACAGGAACCCGCGAAAGCCAGAACCGAAACGGTGCCGTCATCAATCGCTGCCGGACAGGAAACTATTTTACGGAAAGCGGAAGATAAGGTGTCCGCACGAAAAACTCCAACAAAGCCAGAGACGAGAAAGACTGCCGATAAATACGTTACCCTGGATTTCGATAACGTGAACATCGAAACATTTGTGAAATTTGTCAGCGAACTGACCGGCAAGAATTTTATCATAGATGAAAAAGTTAAAGGTAAGGTTACAATCCTTTCACCCAAGAAAATCCCGCTTCGTGACGTTTATAAAGTATTCCTGTCGGTTCTGGAAATCAATGGATTTGCGACGGTTCCAGTAGGTAATATGATCAAGATTGTCCCTTCGGTTGTCGCACGGGAAAAAAGTTTAGAAACGAGGATCAAAAAGGACACGTCCGATCCGGATGACAGAATGGTCACCCAGATCATTGCGTTGGAGCGGGCCAACCCCGATGAAGTCAAGCGCGTGCTGGATCCGATCGTTTCTAAAACCAGTTCAGTCTTGGCCTATCCGCCGGCTGGCATTTTAATTATTACCGATTACCTTGCCAACATCCGGCGACTGCAGGAAATAGTCAAAGCGCTGGATGTGGAAGGCGCGGGCGAACAGATTACCTATCTGCCTCTGCTCAATGCTTCCGCATCGGAAGTAGCCAAATCGCTGACCAACGTGTTCCAGCAGCGCCGACCCAACCTCACGCCGATTCGGATGGTGCCCGATCCCAGAACCAATTCCCTGATTATCTTTGCCAGCGTCGCCGATACGGAAAGCGTGCGCCGGCTGGTGACGATGATGGATAAAGACGTGCCGCGCGGCGAATCCAATATCCAGGTTTACCGCCTGCAAAACGCCGTAGCCGAGGATCTGGCCAAGGTGCTCAACAACATCATCAAGGAAACAGGTAGCGCGACCAGCACCGTGGCGGGTGCGGCAGGTGCCGCAGTGCAAAGAGTTGCCACGCCGATGGTGTCCAAGAATGTTCAAATCGTCCCGGACAAGGCCACCAACACTCTGGTGATTATGGCCGAACGCGAGGATTATAAAGTTCTGGAGAATATCATCAAACAGCTCGATGTACCGCGGGCGATGGTTTATATTGAAGCCCTGATTATGGAAGTCAATGCCACGAAAGACTTTAAACTGGGTGTGGAATGGAGCGGCGTGAAAGATACGGGTCACATCAGTGGTTTTGATGATAGCAAATCAGCAGCCTTTGTTAGTTCCGGCACCGGTGTGTTTTCGGGTCTAACCAGCACTGCGACCACTGCCGGTACACTTCTCGGATTCCCCAGTGGTTTTTCTATGGGTATTATTGGTGCGGGCATCAAGATTGGTGACGTATTGTTTCCCAACATTGGCGCGATGGTTCAAGCTTATAAGAGTGATTCGGATGTATCGATTCTTTCAACGCCGCAGCTCCTGACCTTGGACAATGAAGAAGCGGAAATCAATGTCGGGTCCAATGTACCTTATATTACCCGACAGGATTCAACCACAACCTCTGCTCAGTATCCGGTTAATTACAATACCTATGAATATAAGGATGTCGGCGTGATCTTGAATATCACACCGAATATCAATGAGGAAAATTTTGTCCGCCTGAAGATTTCTCAGCAGGTGACCAAGGTGACCTCCGGCGCGGATAAAGCGACACCGACCACATTAAAAAGAACGGCCAAGACGACCGTTGTTGTCAAAGATAATGAAACCGTTGTCATCGGCGGTTTGGTGGGAGACAGCACGGATGATGGTATTACGGGGGTGCCTTTGCTTAGCGATATCCCTCTTTTAGGCTGGCTTTTCAAGGCAAAGACCGTAAAACGCGAAAAAACAAACTTGTATGTTTTTTTAACGCCGCATATTGTCCGTACGCAAAAGGAAGCAGCCGATCTTTATCAGGGGAAAAGAGAATCCATGGGTGAGGTGGTCGAAGGCGTCATTAAATTGAATGAGCGCAAACAGGAGACGTATCCGTTGGCCTCTCCGAAGTCTAATGAAAACAAAACGCCGGCCAACCCTTAGATCCAAAGGCAGCTTTGCTTATGTCCACAATACCAACAGCCTTGAACGCATCCGCAGGCAGTGATAAAAATATTGCTTTTATCGAGGGACAAAAGGCCTCTTCTCTGGATGAAAAATTACTTGCCGCAGGTGTGCCCCCCGAAACGCTGACTGAAGCATACAGCGCTAAGGGCAAAGGCGGCACGGGTTTTTTTGAGCTGTTGACCCGCAAAAAAGCCATCGATGAAATCCGGCTCTTACGTCTTCTGTCAGAGCATTTCAGCATTCCCTTCTGGCGGGAACTGCCGATGGAGAGCATTAACATCGATTTTACGCAAAACGTTCCAATCCACTATTTAAAAAAACACAAGATGGTCCCGATCATAACCGCCGAATCTCAGGTGATTGCCGTCAATGATCCCTTGAATTTTCAGCCAGCCGACGACCTGCGCCTGCTTTTACAAACACAGAATCTGCCGATCGTTCTGGCTTCACTGGACGCGATCATGGCCGCCATTAATCTGGCCTATGACATGAGCCGCGCTTCCGCCAAGGATTACTTTGA
>CAZOPH010000030.1:15117-17107 GCA_964581635.1 uncultured Smithella sp. | reverse complement strand
CCTTTCAATGAAACATTCAAACCGTTGAACGAAGTGTGGAAAAAAAGCGGGAACATTTCTTATCCTTCTTTTGTCTAACTCTCAAAATCGCAAAAAAAGCGACATTTCGCAAAGGAGGTCATTTATGAAAAAGTTGAGATGATATTTAATCATTATTGTTTCTTTATTACTGGTACTTTCTTGGTCACAGGCGTTTGGTCAACAGGGCGAGTCTGAAGATCGGACACTATTGGGGACCGGTTCCCTTTTTTTTCGTTTCGCAAACGATCACAATGCCGGGTTTCCCAGTTATTGAGGATTGCCGAATTGACACCGGAGCTCGCTATGGTGACATATTTCCTTTACAGCGGTGAAAAAAATTTATAGGCTTTAAAAAAAGAAAGAAATTGGAAAATGTACAATGACAGAGAATACAACAAAACCAGTCGTCGGCTTTCGTCGACTACCAATGCTCTTGTTAATTTTATTGCTGACCATATTTCAACTTCAACCGGCCCTGGCCGTGCCTGTTTCGGACAGTTCCCAAACTGTTCCCGCCGCGGCTATGAAGCTGGTCGGGTTCGGAACCGATCCCAAAGCTGGACTCGACGTTCAGGCCGTCGCTACGCTTGTGGATTATGTTCTGGGATCTAAACCGAATAAGGAAACCGATTTACCGACTGTCCATAAAGCTTCCGGGGCCTATTATGAATTTGATACAAGGATAGATTTTCTCAATTTCCTGCAATACTCCTACAGTAACCAAATTCCTTCGGTAGTCACGAGCCCGTCGTCTCTTCGCTATTCTCTGTGGAACGGCCAACAGGGGAAATTACAGTCATTGCCCAACAGTTGGATACTCGCCTCGCAGAATGGCAAGCCTACAATTCTTCGCGGATTACAGCGTGATGCCATCACACCGGATCTCAACACCGGCGTTTACTATGAATACGACCTGAATAGAACGTTCATCTTGCTGAATCACAAAGGACGGCAAACGCTCATTACCGTATCCAAACAGATCAATATATCCGATGTTGGTAAAAAGGGTGTCATTCTGGGGAATGACGACGATTGGAATTATTACTATTCGGGTGAACCTGGATCAACCAAGGCTGGTTTAGGCTGGGTTAAATCCTATATCTATGATTATTTTTCCGTGGCTGTTTATGTTGAGGTAGGCTCTTCGCCGTCCATGGTCAGAACCGGCATTTTTCAATGGGTTCGGGCGGGATGGTCCGGAGTTAATTTTGTTGAAACCCAACATATCATTAAAGGCATCAAACGATATGCCAAAAATTCAAAATCAATTCTTGAATCGCCAAACTTGCCGTCGCCAAACCAGATAGCCTCGGCTTATCAGCGGCTTTCATCCTTACCCCAAAATGATTTACTGGGGAAATATAAGGCTTTGCAGCAAGCCCGACGGTCCCTGGCCGTTCAGAGTGGCAAAATAGCAACAAACAAGATTAAAAGCCAGGACTCCTTTGCCGGCACCCCTAAAGAACAAATTGTTGAAGAATTGATGTTGGAATATTTGAAAGTTGCCCTGGGTAAGCCATCCCTGTTAGGGAAAAAAGTTATTTAGCGTATCATCTATAAGCTATCCAACGCCTAAGCAGTATTGTATCGATCAATCCATTCTGTTGTTCATCAATTATGCATAAAAACATCTTGACATAATATTGCTATTTGGCTATGTGGCCAAATAAGAAAGGAGATGGCAATCCATGAAAGAATCCATCAGGCCCCGGTATGAGGCTCGCGCGAAGATTCTCAAGGCGATGGCACATCCCAGCCGTTTGCTGATCATTGAGGAGCTGCAAAAACAGGAACGCTGCGTTAATGAACTCACTGAAATGGTCGGCGCAGATACGTCCACCGTTTCCAAGCATTTGAGTGTGTTGAAAAACGCGGGATTGGTAATCGATGAAAAAAGGGCCAACTGCATTTATTATACGCTGCGCTGCACATGCATTCTCGATTTTATCAGCTGCGTGGAGGATGTGCT
>CAZOPH010000030.1:0-15017 GCA_964581635.1 uncultured Smithella sp. | reverse complement strand
ATACGCTGCGCTGCACATGCATTCTCGATTTTATCAGCTGCGTGGAGGATGTGCTGGCCGCAAAAGCCAAAGATCACAAAAAAATTATGAAATCCTGCAAGAAATAGAGGTTGTTATGAAAATTGAAATATTGGGAACAGGATGTGCAAAGTGCCAGAGGCTTGAAGAACTTGTCCATGAAGCCGTCACGGCATCAGGAGTCGAGGCGGAGATATCCAAAATCAAAGACATCAAACAAATCATGACCTATGGTGTGATGACAACGCCAGGTTTGGTCATTGATGGACAAGTCAAAATCGCCGGGAAAATGCCTACGCCCGACCAGATCAAAAGCTGGCTTAAAAAATGAAAAAACGTGTTTTGTTTTTATGCACCGCCAATTCCAGCCGCTCGCAGATGGCAGAAGGTATCATAAATCATTTTTTTGGCGATAATCTCGCAGCATTTTCGGCGGGGACGCAAGAGTCTTTTGTTAATCCTAAGGCTATTGAGGTCATGAAAGAAATCGGGATCGATATTTCAAAACATCAATCCAAAAATTTAACGGCATTTGACGGGCAGAATTTCGATTATGTCATTACGCTTTGTAGTAGCGCCAATGAAACTTGTCCGCTTTACATCGGCGGCACAAAAAAGATGCATATCGGTTTTGACGACCCGACGAAAGCGCACGGCTCGCCGGAAGCAATTCTGACCAAATTCCGCCGCGTGCGTGATGAAATGAAAGAAAAGCTGACTTCCTTTTTTCAGGCAGAGAAAATAATGCATTAAGGGGGGGATTGCATGTCAGAACACATTGGCAGCAAGTTATCATTTCTGGATCGATATCTAACAGTGTGGATTTTCGCTGCTATGATCCTGGGTGTTGGACTGGGCTATTATATTTCCGGGGTCGAGGCCTTCATTAATTCATTCCAAGTGGGAACAACCAACATCCCCATCGCTGTGGGGCTCATTTTGATGATGTATCCGCCCTTTGCCAAGGTGAAGTATGAGGAAATGCCGCAGGTTTTCCGCAATGGGAAAGTCCTCGGACTTTCTCTGGTCCAAAACTGGCTGATCGGCCCGGTTTTGATGTTTATCCTGGCCATTGTGTTCCTGCCGGACAAACCTGAGTATATGGTGGGCCTGATCATGATTGGTCTGGCACGCTGTATCGCAATGGTGATTGTCTGGAACGAACTGGCAAAAGGCAATACGGAATATGCCGCAGGCCTCGTCGCCTTTAACAGTATTTTCCAGGTTCTTTTTTACAGCGTGTTCGCCTGGTTCTTTATCACCGTGCTGCCGCCCTATTTTGGATTTTCCGGCAGCGTTGTGGATGTCAGTATCCGACAGATCGCTGAAAGCGTCTTTATCTATCTGGGCATTCCCTGTATCGCCGGCGCGTTGACCCGTCTCATTGGGGTGAAGCTCATAGGAAAAGAGAAATATCACGCACGCTTTGTGCCCCTGATCAGTCCGTTGACACTGATTGCGCTACTTTTCACTATTGTGGTGATGTTCAGTCTGAAGGGGAATTTGATTATTACGCTGCCGCTCGATGTCGTGCGGATTGCCATCCCGCTGCTAATCTATTTTGTGGCCATGTTTCTGGTGTCGTTCTATATGGGTAGAAAATTGGGTGCGGATTATTCCAAAACAACGACGCTGGCTTTTACGGCAGCCAGCAACAATTTTGAGCTGGCGATTGCGGTGGCTATTGCTGTTTTCGGCATCAACTCCGGTGCTGCTTTTGCAGCCGTAATCGGCCCGCTGGTCGAGGTGCCGGTGATGATCGCCCTTGTCACGGTCGCTCTGAAGTTTCAAAAGAAATATTTTTCCACGAAAGTTTAAATTAAATCGATATACGGGGAGGTTTACGGATTGATGTTTAAGAAATTAAAGTTACAGTTTGCTGCCATAGGCGTTGCGGCCATTCTTTGCTGGTCTGTTTTTGCGTCAAACGCAGACGCTCAGCGGGTGATTCCTTCGATGGGGGCTGGCCCTTATGAAGTGCTTATGTTTTCCGACTATTTCTGCCCGCCCTGCAAGCAAATTGATACGAAGGCTGAACCGCTGATGAAAGAGCTGCTGGAGACAGGGAAAGTAAAGATTACATTTGTTGATGTTCCCTTTCATAGCGCGACACCCATCTATGCCAAGTATTACCTCTACGCGATTAACGCCAAGGCTGATTCCAGCAACGTTTTTCACGTTCGTAGAATCCTTTTTGATGCTGCACAAGTAAAGCGTATTCAGAAAGAGGATGCTCTGATTGCTTATTTGAAAGAAAAGAAAATATTCTGGAAGGTTATGGATGAGAAAGCCATTTTTCCGCTCTTGAGCTCTCTCATCAAAGAAAATAAAGTGAATCAGACGCCGACCTGTGTCATCCGATATCCACTCGCTGGTGAAAAGAAATATGTCGGGGATGTCGAAATTTGGGATGGACTGACGCAGCTGAAAACCATGCTGAAGGCTGGAAGAAAATAGTTTAAACGACGAACATAGCCGAAAAGGATGGCTACTATGAAAGAATGGCAGAAGTTTTTTTGGATTATCGCGATATTCCTGGGTGCTTATTTTATCCCCTGGGAATCCATGCTTATTCGGCAGTCCGGACTGGAAGCCTTTATGATGCTTCAGGAGTATGCCCGCCAGCATGTGCTCACTTGCCTGGTTCCGGCCTTTTTTATCGCCGGAGCAATTACCGTTTTTGTTTCTCAGGCGGCGGTGCTGAAATATTTTGGCGCAACCGCCAATAAAATTTTGTCCTATTCGGTCGCTTCCGTATCGGGGACAGTACTGGCCGTTTGTTCCTGCACAGTACTGCCGCTGTTTGCAGGCATTTATTCTCGGGGTGCCGGAATCGGTCCGGCCACAGCCTTTTTGTATTCCGGTCCGGCCATCAATGTACTGGCCATTATCCTGACCGCCAAAGTGCTAGGCTGGCAGATGGGGCTGGCCCGTGCTGTCGGTGCCATTTCGTTTGCTGTGATTACGGGTTTGCTGATGGCGTTTATTTTTCGAAAGGACGATGCCCAGAGGCAAACCGGCGAAATTTTCCTGCCGGAAGAAGATGGAAAGGCAAGGGCCTTGTGGCAGGACGGGCTTTATATGCTGACGATGGTGCTGATCCTTGTTTTTGCCTCTTTTGCCAGGCCGACGGAAACTGATGGCGGTCTCTGGAGATTGATTTTCAGCGCCAAGTGGTATTTGACCGCAGCCCTGATCATTGTTTTAGCGGTCATGCTCAAGAAATGGTTTGTCAAAGAGGAGCTGAAGGGCTGGATGGAGGCTACCTGGGGATTTTCCAAGCAGATCCTGCCACTTTTACTGGGTGGCGTGCTGGTTGCGGGATTTCTGCTGGGGCGTCCCGGCCACCCGGCGCTGATTCCCGAGCAGTATATTCAGGCGTTGGTTGGCGGCAATTCATTATGGGCTAATTTCTTTGCCTCCATTGTCGGTGCACTGATGTATTTTGCCACACTCACGGAAGTGCCTATCTTGCAAGGTCTGATCGGCGCTGGTATGGGGCAAGGGCCAGCTTTGGCCCTGCTTCTAGCCGGTCCCGCTCTCTCACTTCCCAGTATGATTGCTATTGCGAGCATCATGGGAATCAAGAAGACTGCCGTTTATTGCTCAATCGTGGTGGTTCTTTCGACGATTGCCGGCATGGGATACGGGTGGTTGGTTGCCTAGATAGAGTCGCAGGATGTTAAAATTGAAGTAACGAAGATGAATGAATAACAAGATATATTTTGAACCGACAAATTGATTTAAATTAAAGTGTGCTAGATGCATCCGTAATTCATGGAACTATCCTGGTAAACCAGTTGACCCGAATCCTAGCGAACATCTACGAAATATCAAAAAGTTGCCTTGAAGCAGATGGAACAGGGTGGATCCTGTAGTCTATGACATAACTGAAAACATTTAATCGGGTATTGTATTTCCAAGAAAGCAATTTTTTGTAAATATTTCTGCTGTAAATATTTCTTGTAAAGGTCATGGATATTTGATTAATATTCTACAACAAATTTTAAGACTCCACTAATGAAGCATCGTCTTCTGTTGGATGGAATTGGTATTATATTGAAATATATGGGTTAAAATGTCGTAAAGGCTAAAGGTCATGGCGATGCAATGAAATATCATCGACAGGCTAAAGAAACCGATAAGTCTTGCTTGCTTGTGGAACTTAAAAGTTCTCCGGGGAACTGACTGGCGGGTAAAGGCAAGAAGAAAAACGTGAGGAGAATCTATGGGTGAAGGCATAAATGATTACACAAAGAACATTGTTGATTTGAGACGCCACATGTGGATGGATGGCATCGAAGTGGAATTGCGCCGGCTGATCTGGCAGATTGCCGTGGTCGGTAAGTACATTTCCGCCAAAATCCATGAATCCAACCGCAAATTGGCCGGTTTTAAAAATATTTACGGTGAAGAACAACTGGCGTTGGATCGTGTCACCGACGACATCTTGAAAAATAAATTACAAAACTCTGGATTTGTGAGCCATTACGCCTCGGAAGAGTTGGACGACATCGTCGCGATCGGCAAGGGTCAGGAGAAATATATTGTCACCGCCGACCCACTCGACGGCTCTTCACTGGTGGACACCAATCTGGCCATTGGCACGATCATCGGCATCCACAACAAATCCATTTTTGACAGCGGAAGAAATTCGATGGTGGCGGCACTTTACATCACATACGGGCCGCTGATCACGATGATCTATTCGGCGGGGAAAGGTGCGCACGAGTTTGTTTTGGATCGAGAAGGAGAATACGTCCTTTCCGAAGAAAAAATTCGACTCAAGGAAAAGGGGTCCATCTTTTCACCTGGTGGTTTGCGCCGCGACTGGACGGATACACATCTAAGGTTTATTGAGAAACTGGAGGAAGACGGCTACAAGCTGCGCTATAGCGGTGGGTTTGTTCCCGACATTAATCAGGTTCTGATTAAAAGGGGCGGTCTATTTACCTATCCCGCTCTGAAAAAATCGCCTCAGGGTAAACTGCGGCTGCTGTTTGAATTGCAGCCAATGGCTTTTATTATGGAACAGGCCGGCGGTCTTGCCACGGACGGTAAAGAAGATATTTTGTCCTTGAAGGTCACCTCGGTTAATCAACGTGCGCCGGTTTACATCGGCTCTGCGGCGGAAGTGCAAATGGCGGGGCAATTTCTGTCGCAATAATTACAGATTAAAGGAGCAGCCATGATTTACGAAAACAAAGATCAGTTGAAAAAAGGATGCGAATCGATACTTGCCTTTGACGGTGGTAATGTCAGCGTTTTAGATGAAGGCAGGTTTCAGAGTAAATTGATTGACGATTTGATTTATACGGTTGTGTTCAGTCCCGACCCGGCCACACAAGAAGCTGCGGGCTTTCTTATTCGCCGGGGAGCCGCCGCGATAGGGATTGTGTCCACGTCAATTCAACCGCTTTATGAGGCGATGGGAAGAAAAGAAGTCGGGGGTTTTACCGTGCCGGCGATCAATATCCGCGGTATCAGCTATGATGTTGCGCAGTCCGTATTTCGTGCCGCGATGAAAGGGAAAGTAGGACCGGTTCTCTTTGAAATTGCGCGTTCGGAAATCGACTATACTAAGCAAAGACCTTTCGAATACACTTGCGCCATTATCGCGGCAGCCGTCAAATCGAACTGGCGGGGCCCGGTTTTTCTTCAGGGCGATCACTTTCAAATGAACGCCAAGAAATTTTCCGCTGACGCAGATAATGAAACACAGATGGTTAAGAACTTGATATGGGAAGCTATCGAAGCCGGATTTTATAACATCGACATTGACACCTCCACACTGGTGGATTTGTCTCAGCCCACGGTCAAAGATCAGCAGAGAACTAACTTTACGCTCGCTGCGGAACTGACCACCATGATTCGCGATCTGGAGCCGGAAGGTATTACGATTTCCGTAGGTGGTGAGATCGGCGAAGTCGGAGGCAAGAACAGCACGGTCGAAGAGCTGCAAGTCTTCATGGACGGCTATCTGGAGGAACTCAAAAAGCGCGGCGACGCCTTCAAAGGAATCAGCAAGATCAGTGTCCAGACCGGGACAACGCACGGGGGTGTTCCGCTGGCCGACGGCACGGTTGCAAAAGTCAAAATTGATTTTGACGTTTTGCAGAAACTGTCCGAAATCTCACGTTTGCAGTATGGGCTCGCCGGGGCTGTTCAGCATGGCGCTTCGACGCTACCTGATGAAGCTTTTTACCGCTTTCCCGCCACCGGCACCGCCGAGATTCATCTGGCGACCGGGTTTCAGAATATGATCTTTGACAGCAAATCTTTTCCGGCTGAGCTGCGGGTGAAGATTTATGATCATCTGAAAGCAAATATGAAAAATGAATGGAAGGAAAACGATACGGAAGAGCAGTTCATTTATAAAACCCGTAAGAAAGGTTTCGGACCGTTCAAGCTGGAATTGTGGCATCTACCGGTGGATATCCGTAATGGTATCTGCGCCGAACTGGAGCGTCAATTTGCCTTCTTGTTTGACAAACTCAAAGTCAACGGTACCCGGGCTGTTCTTGACCAATATGTTCAGCCGGTCGATGTGCCGCTGAAAATGCCTGCGGCGCTGAAGTAATTTAATATGAAAACGGCTGTTTTGGAGAAAATTACGAATGTTCGTGATAATCCGCAGCCGCTTTCTTTTGTCGATGTTCCTGATCCCGTGCCCGGCAAGAGACAAATTCTAATCCGGGTGTCCGCCTGCGGCGTTTGTCATACGGAACTCGATGAAATCGAAGGCCGGACGCCGCCTTCTTCTTTCCCATTTATTTTAGGACATCAGATTGTCGGAGTGGTTAAAGCGCTGGGCCCGCAGGCGATGAAGTTTTCCGAAGGTCAAAGAGTCGGCATCGGCTGGATTGGATCAGCCTGCGGAAAGTGTCCGGCCTGCAAGCGAGGTCTGGACAACCTTTGTCGGGATTTTAAAGCGACCGGCCGAGATTTACCCGGCGGTTACGCGCAATATGTCGTTGTTGCGGAAGATTTCGCTTTTTCCATCCCTGATATTTTTTCTGATGCTCAGGCTGCGCCGCTTTTGTGCGCGGGGGCCATCGGTTATCGTTCGCTTCGTTTGACTGGCCTTAGTGATGGCCAGCCTTTGGGACTGACCGGTTTTGGCGCGTCGGCGCATCTGGTTTTACATCTGGCCCGTCACCTTTATCCCCATTCCGAAGTATTTGTTTTTGCCCGCTCCGAGCGCGAGAGGAAATTTGCGCTGGAGTTAGGCGCAGTCTGGACAGGGGATACAACTGAAAAGAGTCCACGAAAGCTTGCGGCCATCATCGACACAACGCCTGTATGGAAACCAGTGGTCGAAGCTTTGGAAAATCTCGCGCCGGGCGGCAGACTGGTAATCAACGCCATCCGCAAGGAAGACGGAGACAAGGATCAGCTCCTCAGGCTCGATTACCCGCTGCATCTGTGGCAGGAAAAGGAAATCAAGAGCGTGGCGAATGTCGCGCGCAGGGATATCGAGGAATTTCTTGCGCTGGCTGCGCAGATCCCGATTATACCGGAAGTGGAAGAATATCCTCTCACTGATGCCAACCGGGCGCTCGTTGAATTAAAGGCAGGCATTATCCGCGGTGCGAAAGTATTGCGAATGGATTAATCCCCGATCTGCCAGCTAACGACGTACTCCAATGATTTTATCTGAGGCGCGGAATCTTCTCTGCGCCATGATCCGTTCAACCCCAATTGTTGTGCCGTCAGTTCAAAATGGCACATCGCAATGCCCATATCGATATCCTGCAAAGAGATCTCTTGTGGATACCAGTAACCGGGTGTGCGCGAAAGGTAAAAGGAAAAAGTCTTTCGGTCTTCCTTGTAGACAATTCGCCAGGGTTGCTTATTGGATGCCGAAGGCGCCAGCCGGACATTTTCCAAGGCTTCGGCATAAGGACCAGCCTCATTCCGGGGGAGTGGCAAAGGGAATAGGCCGTTAAAAAAAAGTTCCGACCAGGGTTTGCGAAAGTCGGAACCGGCAATGCGCCGCATAACTCGTTCCATTAAGCTGCGCTTATCCGCCGCATAACCTATGGGGCTGATGCTGGGCAGCAGTTCGCCCGGGCGCAAACCGGCGGCCCGGCCAAACGCGCCGATCGAAAAGGTGCCACCTATCCAGCAGGTTCCCAGATCCAGTTCGGTTGCTTTTAAAATGAGCTGTTCCTTACAGTATCCGTAATTCTGAGCGGCCATCGGCAGCGTCGGCTGGAGAATGCCCGCAAGAAAAAGGCGAGCGTTTTTGATCACACCGTAGGTGCCCAATTTTTTCCAATCTTCGCGAGACAAAGACGACATGGAGATCAAGACAAATCGAGGCGTGTTACCAAATGGCCCCTGGCGCGGCGCGTTAACTGCGTCTGAAAGTTGCCGCAGGACGAAACCGGGTATAGGTTTGTCCGCATAGGACCGGCACGAATACCGTTTTTGAATGATGTCCGAAACAGGTGTCATGATGCCTCCTTCAAAATTATTATTGTCAATTATCCGTCGATTACTTTATACTAAATACAAAAATTTACATCACCATTCTTGGGTTCGGAGGAACGCAAAGATATGAAACTAGCCACCGTTGAACAAATGCGGGGAATGGATCGTTGGGCGATTGAAAAATTAGGCATTTCCGAAGAAATCCTTATGGAAAACGCGGCTTTGTCGGCTGCTATGTTGCTGAAAAGCCAAATCGGTATTCGCGGCAAGAAGTTTGTGATCTTCTGCGGTGTGGGCAACAACGGCGGCGACGGCCTGGCTCTCGAGCGTTTGATTTCGTCCGGCGGCGGAAGCGCTAAAGTATTTTTGGTGGCATCACCAAAGAAATACAGCGGCGCGGCCAAGATCAATTATGACATCCTATGCAATCTCTCTGCGGATATTCAATTGTTGGCAAAAGCGGAGGAGGCCAGAATCGAAACGCTGCACTGCGACGCCGTCGTGGACGCGATTTTCGGCACGGGCCTGGATCGGGAGGTCAAAGGACTAGCCGCCGATGTCATCACGCTTATCAACGTCTGTGGCCGGCCGGTATTGAGCCTGGATATTCCCTCCGGTATCAACGGCGATACGGGAAAAGTCATGGGTGTCGCAGTCAAAGCCGATTACACCATTACGTTCGGCTTGCCGAAGATCGGGAATCTGCTATACCCCGGTTACGATCATTGCGGGGCGCTCACGGTGACGCATATTTCTTTTCCACCATCCCTGTATGATGGTGATGATATTCACATGCAAACCAACAGTTTTGTTCCGCTGCCGCCCCGGCCTGTCGAGGCCTATAAAGGTTCAGTCGGGGATGTTTTATTTATTGCAGGGGGTGCCAACTACTTCGGGGCGCCGTATTTTTCCACCATGTCTTTTTTAAAAGCGGGAGGCGGATATGCAAGACTGGCCGCTCCAGCGTCGATTATTCCGTTTGTCGCGCAGTCAGGCCGTGAAATTGTTTATCTGCCGCAAAGAGAAACGGCGGCTTTCAGTTTGTCGCTCAAGTCCAAACCGGAGTTGATGATGCATGCGGAAAAGACCGATATGGTCGTGATGGGGCCCGGACTGTCTCTACAGGAAGAAACAACAAAACTGGTGCGGGAACTGGCCGCTGTTATTTCCAAACCACTTTTAATTGACGGCGACGGTCTGACGGCCATTGCGGAGCGGCCGGAAATATTGCTCAAACGAAAAGCGGCGACGATTCTCACGCCCCACGCAGGCGAGATGGCGCGCCTGGCGCGCAAAACCGTGACAGAAGTGAATGCCGACAAGATCAGTGTGCTGCGGGATGTGGCCAGAAAACTCAACGCCACGGTTGTTTTCAAAGGCGCGCATTCTCTGGTTGGTCTGGTGGACGGACGGATCTATGTCAACTTAAGCGGCAATCCGGGGATGGCGACGGCCGGTTGTGGCGATGTCTTGACTGGCTGCGTCGCGGCCATGGTGGGTCAGGGCTTGAGTCCGGAACTGGCCACACGTAAAGGTGTTTTCCTCCACGGATACGCGGGAGACCTGGCCGCCGCGCAAAAAGGTGCGGACGGTATCACCGCGACGGATATTCTGGAACATCTGCCGCAGGCGCTGAAAAATGATCGGGCAGGGAATGTCGATGCAAATTATTATGAATTACCGGTAATTTTGTAGAGTCCGGATGATATGGCCTAAACGTCCCATATGAAAATTACGCCACTTGTCGGGAAAATCCATTCCTCATTGGAAATTTTAATGTTGATCGATTTGCCTTTGCTGGCGTGGACGACCGCCTGGGGATGGCGGCCCGCAAAGAAGCTTTCCGCCCGGACATTTTTCAAATTTGCTTTTTCATAGTTGAAGTTAATCTCCAGGCCGCGCGTTGGGTACAACAGATACGCGGCATACGTTCTATTACTCTTGGCCTTCTTGGTTAGAATCTCAATTTCGATTTTAACTTCGGTGTTGATCTTAGATTTCAGCGCATCGCTGCCGCACCAGACTTCATAGCCTCGTTCAGTCTTTTTGGCTTCAATGACGGGAATGTCCCTGCCGTCGATCCGCATTTTCTCTACGGTGAAATCACGTTCGATCACCAGATCATCTCCGCCGAGTATCCAACGGTATTCGCAATGCTCGTCTTCAATCAATGCCGCTAACTGCAGGCTGTCCGATGCGCAACCGATCATGAAGATGTCGCTGCGGATTGTTTTTTTATATTCGACATGGGTTCTCAATTGAAAATAAGCGTCCGCTCGCCGTCCGTGTTCAGCGACTTCCGGCAACTGCGCAATAGTAATATCGTAGCGGAACGAGGAGCGCAGTTCAAGCTGCCGGTCTTCCTTGCCAAACAGGGTTTCAAACATTTCATAGTAGATGGCGTCGCCCAGTTCCTCGTTACGGGTGCGGGTTTGCAGGTAATGGCGAATGATATTATCAATACGAGCGATGGATTTTTCTTCGCCGGGCACAAAGATTCTTCGAAGTCTCGGTTCCACTGCGTCGGTTTTTCCTTTTTGCAGAAAGATGCGCGGGGCGCGTTTACCCAAAGCGCAAAGCACCTCATAGCTGATGGTTTTTGCCTTGGCGGCAATTTCATTGGCGCTGATGTATTCATCTTGCTGTCTTCCCAGCAAAACCACTTCATCGCCGACTTTGCAGTCGGGAATATGCGTGACGTCCAATGTGCACATGTCCATGGACACCCGCCCGATGACTGGCGCGCGCCGGCCGCGAATAAGGGCCTCGCCCTGATTGGAAAGGATAAAGGGGTAACCGTCGCCGTATCCCACCGGAATGGTTGCCACACGGGTTTTGCCTTTGGTGATATAGGTTCTGTTATAACCGATGCCGTAGCCTTTGGGGAATTCCTTGATGAGAACAATGGTGGTTTTAAACGACATCACAGGTGCGAGTGCCGCTTTGCTTTTGGTTTCTTCCGAGGGATAAATTCCGTACGTCATGATGCCGGGACGCGCCATCTCCAGTTTTAACGCCGGGTAATTCAGGATCGCGCCGCTGTTATCCATATGCCGGATGGGAATGTTGATACCCATCCGGTGCAATTCAGCAAGCAGTTCGGAAAACAATTGCCACTGCTGATCGTTATAAGGCGTCATCATTTCGCTTGATGCAAAATGACTGAACAATCCCTCCAGTGTGATATGGGGCAGGGTCTTGATGTATTGGATCAAATCGACAGCTTCGCTGTGCATCGTGCCGCCTCGCCCCATACCGGTATCCACTTCCACGTGAACAGATAGTGTCCGGTAGGCGCGAACCAGTTGTTCTTCGAGAGCGAGGGCGAAACCCGCGTCGGAAACGGAGGGCGTGAGATGGTATTTGATCATGTCGGGAATTTCGGATAAGGTGGAAGGCCCCAGAATGACAATGGGTGATTCAATTCCGCTCACGCGCAACTGAATGCCCTCATCGGCGTTGGCCACGCCCAGCATCCGCGCACCCGAACGCAGAGCGGCATGGGATATTTCAATCGCACCGTGACCGTAAGCATCGGCTTTGACGGTCTGCATGAAATCAGCCCCGTTGCCAATCAATCTTCTGATTTCCTGCAGGTTGCCGCTAAAGTTGTCCAGGTCCACTTCCACCCAGCTGCGGTATTTCTGCTCGTTTTTTAAAATCATTTTCTCGTCATCACAAATACTTTATTCCAAAGCTCGGCTGGCGGGTGTTTCTATTTTGGTTCATGAGGTGCTGTTTCCCTGTTGAAAAATCATACCAAAGCGCCTGGTAAAGTCAAGTTATCCTTTGTTTTAGAACAGATGTTCCAACCGATAATCTCGCTGGGACACTATTACGGCCAATTTTGTGTAACGTGAAAAAAATGAATAAAAAGTCAATCAATGCTTGAAAGAAAAATATTTTTGAATTAAAATCAAGCAACATTAAATAAACAGAGGGCGGTAGTTAAGACCCATCAACAACGAGGAGGGAGCGAAAATGTCAAGGGTAAGGCCTGGTGATGTTCTCAGTTGTGAAGTGTGCGGACTTTCTGTCATTGTGGATGAGGAATGCGGCTGCGCGATCGCCGAACTGATCTGCTGCGAAGAACCAATGGAAAACAAAGGTCCCAAGCCGCCAAAGAAAGTGGTCGCTGCGCCGAAGAAAAAAGTGGTTGTGAAAAAGGCCAAGCCGGCTCTGAAAAAACCTGCCTTGAAAAAAAAGGTGGTAAAGAAGGTAGTGGCTAAAAAACCCGCGGCCAAAAAAGCGGTAGCAAAAAAGAAAAAGGCTAAAAAATAATCAGGACAGATGATTTCGGCCATGGTTGGCAGTTTCAGTCCCCTGATGTGAGGGGCTTGAGATTTTTATTGTCTGAATGCTGATCAGATACCGCTACCTTTTGATAAAAATATCTATTTCATTTCCAATCAAGCACCAGCTTTATTGGTATCGTCGGTTTCCTCGATGTACAGGCGAGGAGAGGTTCAAGCCTTCCCCAGAAAGGCCATGATATCATCTTTGCTTTGGAAATGTGCAATTACCTGCGGCTTCCTCCACCCAGCAGAGAACCCAAAACGCCACGGATGATTTGACGGCCGACAGAGGAGCCGATGGACCGGGCCACGCTTTTTGCGGCTGCCTGCACCATTCCTTCGTTTCGTCCACCGCGGGGACCCGTGTGCCCGAATAGAAGATCTCCCACCGCACCTCCCAGCAATCCGCCGCCGCTTGGGGGGAGAGCATCTTTTGCGCTTGCCGGAGTTGAGGGTTGCGCTGAAGCCGGCGCGTTCTGGACGGAGGCGCGCAGTTTTTCATAGGCGGATTCGCGATCCAGTGTCTTCTCGTAGTGCCCGAAAATCGTAGAACCTTTGATGGCTGCCGTACGCTCATCCTCGGCCAAGACACCGAGACGAGAGCAGGGAGCAATAACGAAAGATCTCTCCACCTGGGACGGACGGCCCTTTTCATCCAGAAACGAAACCAGTGCTTCGCCGACGCCCAGTTCCGTGATCACGTCAACCGTGTTGAAGGCGGGATTGGGACGCATAGTGTCTGCCGCCGTCTTGACGGCTTTTTGATCGCGGGGTGTGAAGGCGCGCAGGGCGTGTTGCACACGGTTACCCAGTTGCGCCAGGACTGTTTCGGGGATGTCCAGTGGATTTTGCGTGACAAAATAAACGCCCACGCCTTTGGATCGAATCAGCCGTACCACCTGTTCGATCTTTTCCAGCAATGCGGCCGGTGCGTCATTAAACAGCAGATGCGCTTCATCGAAGAAGAAAACCAGTTTGGGCTTTTCGACATCTCCGACTTCGGGCAGTTGCTCAAAAAGTTCAGAAAGCATCCATAGCAGAAAGGTGGAGTAGAGCTTGGGATTGTTATAAAGCTTGTCGGCGGCAAGCACATTGACCACACCGCGTCCTTCACCATCCGTCTGCATCAGGTCGTTGATGTCCAGCATCGGCTCCCCGAAGAATTGATCGCCGCCCTGTTCGTCAATCGTTATAAGTCCTCGCTGGATCGCTCCGATGGAGGCCGCGGAGATGTTACCGTATTCCGTGGTAAACTGCTTGGCATTGTCTCCCACGAACTGGACCATAGCCCGCAGGTCTTTCAAATCCAGTAAAAGCAAGCCGCTGTCGTCAGCAATTTTGAAGACCAGCGTCAGAACGCCGGCCTGGGTTTCATTGAGATTCAATAACCTGGCCAAAAGCAGGGGGCCCATATCCGATACCGTGGCGCGAACCGGATGCCCCTTTTCCCCGAATACATCCCAGAACACAGCTGTATTGGCGCGTGGTTTGAAATCTTTGATGCCGATCGATTCGAGACGCTTGAGCATTTTCTCTGAGGCGACGCCCGCCGCCCCGATGCCGGAGAGATCTCCCTTGACGTCGGCCATAAAGATCGGAACGCCGATGGAAGCGAAGGATTCGGCCATCTTTTGCAACGTAACCGTTTTCCC
The DNA here is from genome assembly GCA_964581635.1 of uncultured Smithella sp. GTDB lineage: Bacteria > Desulfobacterota > Syntrophia > Syntrophales > Smithellaceae > UBA8904. The sequence goes on along the minus strand of CAZOPH010000030.1, from coordinate 616 downwards.
TGTACCGGTGGCACCGGTAATGAGCCCATGACGATTGGCCATATTCGGCAACAGAACAATTTCTTTTCCCTGGGACATTGCGATGACTAATGGTGCGATCATATTGCTCCTTATCGGTGTTGGATAGACCTTCTTCATAGAGAATATCTTTACAGATACTATAAAAATAAGTCCGGTCAATGTCAATTTAATATTTTGTTTTTTAGGCAGAGTTTTACTCAAGTGAAAAAGATCCGTTTCATTGCTTGCAAACCGTTTTTTTAAAGTTTATAAAAGGGCGTAAAGTTATCGGGACTGAACACTTCCATAGTATTATTTCAGTATATATAAAAAATAGGAGGAAAAAAATCATGGGCAATGTTTTTAATTTTTCGGGTAAAACAGCTATTGTCACAGGTGCGGGCAGGGGGATCGGCAGGGTGATTGCCCTGGGGTTTGCTGAGGCGGGCGCCAATGTTGTTTTGTGCAGCCGGACGAAGGCCGAAATTGACAGCGTCGCAGATGAAATCCGCAAAAAAGGTGGCAAAGCTCTGTCCGTTGTGACCGATCTGACGGTTCATCAACAGCTGGAGAATCTTGTGAATGCAACGATGAAGGAATTCGGCCGAATTGACAT
>CAZOPH010000029.1:0-17155 GCA_964581635.1 uncultured Smithella sp. | reverse complement strand
ACGGTTACACGACGCCTCACGGTAGCACTTACAATGCCTATCTGGTGATGGCGGAAAAAATCACGCTCATTGATGCGGTCAAGGCACCGTTTATGGATGAAATGATGGCGCGTGTCTCGTCCGTGGTTGATCCATCGAAGATTGACTATATTGTTTCCAATCACTCTGAGCAGGATCATTCCGGCTGCCTTATGAAAGTCATCGACTGGGTGAAACCGGAAAAGGTTTTCGCGTCGGCGATGGGTGTCAAAACCATGAAAGATATTTTCCATGATCATTATAATATCCTGCCGGTGAAGGACGGCGAAGCCCTCAACCTGGGCAACATGGATTTAAAATTCATGGAGACCCGGATGATCCACTGGCCGGATTCCATGTTTTCCTACCTGGAAAAAGACAGCCTGTTGTTTTCACAGGACGCTTTCGGCATGCACTTGGCAACGTTTGAGAGGTTTGCCGACGAACTGCCAACCGATATGCTGGAATATGAAGCCGCCACCTATTACGCCAACATTGTGCTGCCTTATTCTCCCGTAGTGCTTAAGGCGCTGGAGAAAGTCGCGTCGAGCGGCTGGGCGATGAAGATATTCGCGCCGGATCACGGTCCTGTTTGGCGAAAGGATTTGGGCCGCATTGTTGACCTATATAAAAAATGGGCACAGCAAGAACCAGCCAATAAGGCCGTTGTCGTTTATGCGACGATGTGGCATTCTACAGAAATAATGGCCAAAGCGATAGCCGAATCGATGGCGCAGTCGGGTGTCCGGGTGAAACTTCTCTCTATGAATGAAGTCCATCGTAGTGAAGTGATTTATGAAATCCTGGAAGCGGGTGCGTTAATTGTGGGATCGCCCACGCTCAACAATAACATGCTGCCGCAGATGGCAGATGTCATGACCTATTTGAAAGGCCTCAAACCCGCCAACCTGATTGGCACGGCTTTTGGTTCCTTCGGCTGGAGTGGTGAGTCGGTCAAAGATCTGGAGGCGTTTCTCCAAGAGATGAAAGTTGATCTGATTGCCGATCCGATTTCCACCAAACATGTTCCGGGGAAAGACGTTCTCGATAAATGTTCCGAACTGGGCAAGGCAATAGCGGCTGAATTGAAAAAAAGAATTTCTAAATAAAATAATTTCGAGTGTCGAAGGAGGCGAAAAATGAAAAAGTATATTTGTGGTGTCTGCGGTTATGAATATGATCCGATGAAGGGAGATCCGGATAACGGCGTGGCGAAAGGCACGGAATTTAGAGATTTGCCGGAGGACTGGACCTGTCCGGTTTGCGGCGCCGATAAGAGTGAGTTTGCTCCGGAATAAGACTTTGCTATAGGGGTTTATAAGATATGGAAGAAGAAATTCGTGAAGCTTTGCAGCAGGCTTATATCGGCGAAGCAAAAGCCGTTCTGAGGCTTAAAATGTACGCCGACAAAGCGGATGCGGAAGGTTACAAGCAGATTGCCCGCCTGTTCCGTGTCATTGCGTTTTCCGAAGAGATCCACGGTATGCGTGCGCTCAGAGTGCTGAAAGAGATTAAAACGACAGAAGAAAATCTTGCGACGAGTTTTGAATCAGAAAAAACCGTGGCGGAAATCGCCTACGATAGGTTTGTCAAAATGGCGGAACAGGCTGGTGACAAGTCTGCGCTTTTGCATTTCAGCCAGAGCCGCGATGTGGAAGAAACGCATGCCAAACTTTACAAACAGGCGATGAATCACTTCATGGAAGAACGTGAAACGGTTTATCACGTTTGCAAAGTTTGCGGGTATGTGGCGGATGGCGTGCTGCCGGATGAATGTCCGGTCTGCGGCGCAAAAAAAGAGCAGTTTACAACTTTCGATCAATAAGAAGCTGTTTCTGATGTGTCAGTACGGCAGTGATGGGAGCAGGAGGATGATTGCACACCGCAGAGTCCTTTTCATGTTGGTACTTATTTTTCTGGTGTTGCCGCTGCAATCCTTCGGTGCGGAAAAGCCGTTGTGGGAATTGGGCGTCGGTGCCGGATTCCTCATGATGCCGGATTACCGGGGTTCCAATGAAACCCGTGCCTATCTTTTGCCGTTTCCTTACGCGGTGTACCGTGGTGGAATCTTGAGGCTCGAGGATAAGAGAATTTCGGGAAGGATTTTCAAAACCGACCGGGTCACACTTGATGCCAGCGGTTACGGCGCGGTGCCTGTCCGCAGTGACGATAACGATGCGCGTGCGGGGATGCCGGACCTCGATCCCACTTTTGAATTCGGGCCTGCCTTACGCATCAAGCTTTTGGACTCCATCGAAAACAGGTACAAATTAAGTGTGGCGCTGCCGATACGTGCTGTGTTCTCCACGGATTTTAGTTCCGTACGTTATGAAGGGCTGGTATTCAGCCCGCGACTGAATTTTGAAAAAGGCGACATAATTCCCGGCACAGGATTATATCTGGGCGTATCCACCGGTCCGATGTTTGCTGATAGGGGTTACCACAACTACTTTTATGAGGTTGAGCCGGCTTATGCGCGGGGAAACCGTCCGGCCTATACGCCCAACGCAGGTTACAGTGGTTCGACGCTGACTGTCGGGTTGGGGAAAAATTACAACCAATTTATCTTTCACTCATTTGTCAGCGCCGATTTCCTTCAGGGTGCCGCATTTGAAGGAAGTCCTCTGGTGAAGACCAAAACATCATGGATGGGCGGCTTCAGTGTGACTTGGGTGTTTTTAAAATCGGAAAAGAAAGTAACTGACGAAGCAACGTATCAATAATGGTGCGGTTTGCTGAGAAAGGACAATTCATGCTGGTTCTTTTGATACGCTGGCTGGTCATTACCATGGCTATATTGCTTGCCTCCGCGATTCTTCCCGGAATTCATGTGGCGTCTTTGACGACGGCCATTATCGCTGCCGCCATCCTGGGGATCGTTAATACTTTTTTGCGCCCGGTCTTGCTGGTTCTGACGTTGCCGCTGACCTTATTAACGCTGGGTATTTTTGCTTTTGTCCTCAATGCTTTAATGCTGCTTTTGGTGGCTTATTTTGTTCCGGGATTTGAAATCGATGGTTTCTTTTGGGCATTTATGGGCGCGCTGATCATTAGTGTCGTCAGTTGGATTGCCAATCGCTTCATTAATAAATCCAATAAGAAATCCCAAAACACCCCCCCCATGAACAACCGCCAGAAGGCTGAATATATTGATCTGGAGCAGGGAGATGACGGGAAATGGCGCTAGACGCAACGCTCAATCTTACCCCTGCGATGAAGCAGTATGTCGAAATCAAGAAAAAATATCCTGACTGTATTTTGTTTTACCGCATGGGTGACTTCTATGAGATGTTTTTTGAAGACGCCCTGACGGCTGCGCCCATTCTGGAAATTACACTTACCTCCCGTAATAAATCCAAGGAAGATGCCGTTCCGCTTTGCGGATTCCCGTACCACGCAGCGGCTACCTATATCACAAAGCTTGTGGAAAAAGGCTTCAAGGTGGCCATTTGTGAGCAGGTGGAAGATCCGAAAAATGCCAAAGGGATTGTCAAGAGGGATGTTATCCGTGTGATCACCCCGGGGCTGGTGGTTGATGAGGAAAATCTGAAGGCTGGAGAAAATAATTATCTGGCCTGTATCACCTCTGGTCGGGATACGCTGGGACTGGCCTTTCTCGATCTATCGACCGGTGAATTTCAAATCGGAGAGTTTCCCAGCCGCGACGCACTCCTGGCAGCGGTGAGCGGCCTGGATTTCAAGGAATTACTGATTAGCCGTACATTTCCGGATCCGGTGTTGACGAAAATGCTCGAGGCGCAAATGCCTACCGGTTGTTTCAATACGCTCGACGAGACCTGCTTTGAACCAGGTGAGGCCAAAATGGTTTTGGATCGAGAGCTTGACGCCGACGTTCTGGAAAAATCAAAAATTAAAGAGCATCCGGCCGCTAAAGTCGCTGCAGGTGTCATTTTACGTTATGTCAACTCAACGCAAAAGATCCGCCCCTCTCACATTTCCGAAATCAAAGAATACTCGCCTGAAAATTATCTGATACTGGACGAGACCGCCCGCCGAAATCTGGAAATATTTTCGACCATCCAGGATAACGTCCGTGCCGGCTCTCTTTTTTCCCTGATCAATGAAACGTTAACTCCGATGGGAGCCAGGCGTTTGCGCTGGTGGATGGGGTATCCTCTGATGATACCCGAAAAAATCCGTGTCCGGCTTGCGGCAGTTGCGGAAATCAAGGACAGCCATGTTGTACGGTCTAATTTACGCAAAACGCTTTCGCGCATCTATGATCTGGAAAGACTGGCTGGACGCGTCGCGCTTCGAGTGGCGACGCCACGCGACCTGATCGCGCTTAAATCGTCGCTGGTCGTTTTGCCCCAACTACAATCGATGTTGACGGATTTTACCGCTCCGGCTTTGATTAAGATCCGCAAAAAGATGACGGATATGTCCAAGCTGGTGGATTTGCTTTCCCGCGCTATTGTTGCTGATCCGCCGCCGCGAACTCAGGACGGAGGATTTATTGCTTCCGGTTTCGATGACGGGCTCGATCAACTGCGCTCGATCAGCCATGACGGCAAAAAATGGATTGCCGCGCTGGAGGCCAAAGAAAGAAAGGCCACGGGCATCAACTCGCTCAGAATCGGATTTAATAACGTTTTCGGCTACTACATTGAAGTGACCAAGTCTAACGCCTCGCTGGTGCCGGACTCCTATGTGCGCAAACAGACACTGGTCAATGCGGAGCGCTATATCAATCAGGAATTAAAAGAATTCGAACAGACGGTGCTGGGTGCCGAAGAGAAGATCCGTGAACGCGAAAATGAAATATTTAATCAGCTGCGCGACGACCTGATGCCGTATATTGCAGACATTCAGTATAATGCTTTTCGGGTGGCTGAGATCGACGCATTTTGCGCGCTTGCGGAGGTGGCTGAAAAGTATTCCTACGTCTGTCCGGAAATCGATGAAGAAGACGTCATCAGTATCAAAGACGGACGCCATCCGGTGGTCGAGACGGTTTTAAAAAATGAAGGTTTTGTGCCCAACGATACGCTGCTGAATTTACAGGGTAACCGTCTGCTGGTGATTACCGGCCCGAATATGGCCGGCAAATCAACCTACATCCGGCAGGTTGCTTTAATCGTGCTGTTAGCGCAGATGGGCAGTTTTGTACCGGCTTCCCATGCCCGAATCGGTGTGGTGGATAAAATTTTCACGCGCATCGGTGCATCGGACAGTCTGACTAAAGGCCAGAGTACTTTTATGGTGGAAATGATGGAGACGGCCCGGATTCTAAAGGATGCGACATCCCGCAGCCTGGTTATTCTCGATGAAGTGGGCAGGGGCACTTCGACTTTTGACGGCCTGAGCATTGCCTGGGCGGTGGCCGAATACATTCATGATTTTGGCGGCCGGGGTATGCGTACTCTGTTTGCCACTCACTATCACCAGTTGACTGATTTGGCTGCATCCAAAGAAGGCGCAAAAAATTACAATATCGCTGTGAAGGAGTGGGGCGAGAAAATCATTTTCCTGCGTAAGATTATGGAAGGCGGGACGAGTCGAAGTTACGGCATCGAAGTGGCGCGCATCGCCGGTGTGCCGGCTGGAGTGATTGCCCGAGCCAAAGAAATTTTAAGTAATTTGGAAAAAGGTGAGTTCGATGAGATCGGCATGCCACGCATTGCTCGGGGTAAGAATGTCGAGAAGCAGGGCAATCCGCAGTTAAGTCTGTTTGCGGAAAGTGAAGACGTCATTTTGGATGAACTGCGTCAAATCGATATTTCTTCCATGACACCGCTTTCCGCGCTCAACAAACTGAGCGAGCTGAAAAGCAAACTGTGACCATGTGATCGTTAGGTGTTTTTGTGGTTACCCGTGCGCATCTTATGAATAAAAACTTTACAAATGGAATCATTACGATATATTTAAAAACCTCAACAAGAAATTCGGCTTTGATAAGTTTTGTCTTGAAATAAATTAGTCCTTTTATGGTCAAGGATATTTTTGTGCGGACCTTTAAAAAAATCATTCTGATTCTGGCGATGGTCGTAGTCGTCCTCGTGTCGGGGATGTTTTACGCCCCGAGATTTTTGGTTTATTCAACAAGCTACACTAAAGTGGATGCCATCATTGTTTTGTTGGGACCAGTTTTTAACGCTCGTGAGAGACATGCCCGGGATTTGATGAAAAAAGGGATGGCTGACTATCTCATTATCCCGGCGTACAACAAAACTTATTACGTCGATCAGGGAACGATTAAGCCTTTACCGAACAAAACCGACAAAAACGACATCAATGGGGGAAATAATCAAGTTGTGCCGGGATATTATGAAGACACGCACCTTGAAGTAATTGAAGCAAAAAAGACAATGAAAATGTATGGACAAAAATCGGCGATATTTGTCAGTTCGCCTTATCATATGCGCCGTATTCAACTCATGGTGTATAAGGAATTTGATCATCATTCCAAATCGTATTTTTCACCGACACCCTACGATCCGGTTCCGCTGAACGTTTGGGAATTAAAAGCGTCTGACTGGAAAAAAGTACGGAGAGAATACGGCAAGATTTTATGGTTTATGATCTATTCCCCATGGACATAACAGCAGCGGGTTAATTCGAGTTGGTTTTGATCCATTATCTTTGCGGGGATTCGAGCTTAGTTGTCCGGCTTGAGATATGGCAGTGCTAATTGCACTTTTTTGAGTGCCTGCTTTTCAATCTGGCGGGCGCGTTCACGAGTGATGTTGTATTTGTCGCCGATTTCCTGGAGCGTCAGCGGATCATCCGCCATGACGCGGTGTTGGATGATGTAGCTCTCCCGTTCATTGAGGTTGGCCAGGGCGCCGGCGATATCGCGTTTGACCAAGCCCCTCTCTTCTTGTTTGATCAATGATACTTCCTGATTATCGCCATCATGTGTCAAAAAATCAAGATGGGACGTGTCGCCGTCTTCATTGATGAATTCATTGAGCGACAAATCACGTGTGCCCATGCGCAAATCCATCTCAGCTACTTCAGAGCCTTTAACCCCTAACGAGTCGGCGATTTCACTGAACTCCGGATTTCTTTTGGAGATCGTTTCCAGTTGTTTTTTGGCCTGACTTAATTTGAAGAACAGCTTTCTTTGCGCCTGTGTCGTGCCGATTTTCACGATGCTCCAAGATTTGATTAGATAATTCTGGATATAGGCGCGAATCCACCAGACAGCATAGGAAATCAGGCGGTAGCCTTTTTCGGGGTCAAATTTCTTCACGGCGTGAATAAGGCCGATGTTGCCTTCCTGGATGAGATCGGCCAGTTTAAAGCCGTAATTACGGTATTCATGGGCAATCTTGACGACAAACCGCAGGTTGGAAACAATGAGCTTTTCCGCCGCTTCCAGGTCGTTATCTTTCTTCAGACGCATGGCCAGTTTGAATTCATCCTCGGCCGTTAAAAGCGGGAAGCGGTTGATTTCGGTAATATATAAGTCAAGGGTGCCGGTAACGACGGGTAACTTCATCGTCTGGGTCTCCTCAATAAATTAATAATTGTCACTTTGTACCGAAGAGTGGATTTGCGGTCAAGCAAATATTTCCTCGTCTTGACAGGCAAACCCTGAATGTTTATTCTATGAAAAAAACAATGCAAGGAATTGAAATGAAACCAGTTAATAAGACGATGATCGAATCGGCGATCAAACTGGCCCGTGAGGTTAAAGCCGGTTGTGTTCTGGTGTGTGTGGATGTCAAAAGCGAGCTTGCGGAACTGCCGGAAGATGTCAAAACGTCGGTTCATTTCATTCTGGTCACCCGAGAGGATGAAGATATCCCGGAGAGCCTAGCGAAATACTCGAAAAAACTGGACATTCCCGATGTAAATTTAAACCGGGTGGGCATAATTAAAATCGCGATTGCCAAAGGCATCGTTTCCGGACTGTTTAAAAAAGGTGATAAGGTCATCTGCCTTTCCGGTGTACCGAAATTCGGCTATGCGGACAGTATCTTTCTTATCGATGTCGGTAAGGAATTCGAAATTTTGACATCCGATTTCATTAATGATGTCATAGAGGCTGTGCAACCGGAGGTCTTCAATGCAGCGTTGAACATCGCTTGTGAACTGGCTGCGCAAGGCCGCGAAAACCGGAAGGTGGGAACGATCTTTGTGCTCGGGGATGATGAAAAAGTTTTGCAACTTTCCCGACAGATGATTATGAATCCCTTTTCCGGCTATTCTGAAGATGAACGTAATATTTTGAATCCGGATCTGGAAGAAACGATCAAGGAGTTTTCCGCCATTGACGGCGCGTTTGTCATCAAGTCCAATGGTGTCATTGTCACAGCAGGAAGGCACTTGAGCGCCGCCTTGGATAGCAGGGATTTTCCGTCGGGACTGGGCAGCCGCCACATTGCTGCGGCCGGCATCACGAATGTAACCAGGGCTGTGGCCATGGTCGTGTCCGAATCTTCAGGAAATGTTAGTGTCTTTAAAAACGGCAAGCTGTTTGTGACGATAGAAAAACCGGTCGAGTAGAAAGAGGTTAAATGATGAGATTTGATAAATTCACATTAAAAGTACAGGAAGCGATTCAGGATGCCCAATCCCTTGCAGGGACTTTGGGCCACCAGTCCATTGAGCCGGAACATCTTCTAGTTTGTTTTTTGCGCCAGGAGGACGGTATTGTCGGTGCCATCCTGAATAAACTGAATACTTCGCCCCAATCCATTGAGCAGGAACTCAACAATTATCTGAAAAAACAGCCGAGCGTTCAAGGCGCAAGTGTGGGCCAGGTATATATGTCCGGCCGCCTCAATAAAATATTCGATAAGGCGCTCACCGAAGCGGCGCAACTCAAGGATGAATACGTCAGTGCCGAGCATGTGCTGGTCGTGCTTGCCGAAGAGAAGGAAGGCCAAGCCGGGAAAATTCTGCGTCAGGCCGGCGTGACCAGAGACAATATCTTTAAAGTGCTGGTGGATATTCGCGGAAATCAACGTGTGACTGATCCAAACCCGGAAGGTAAATATCAAGCTCTCGAACGCTATGCCAGGGACTTCAACGAGCTGGCACGCAAAGGAACGTTTGATCCGGTGATTGGTCGGGACGAGGAAATCCGCCGCATTATGCAGGTACTCTCGCGGCGCACCAAGAATAATCCCGTGCTCATCGGCGAGCCGGGTGTTGGCAAGACGGCTATTGTGGAAGGTCTGGCGCAACGCATCGTCAATGGCGACGTGCCGGAAAATCTCAAAAACAAGCGCGTAATCGGTCTGGATATCGGCGCTTTAATTGCGGGTGCGAAATACCGTGGTGAATTTGAAGAACGCTTGAAGGCAGTTTTGAAAGAAGTCATCAGCGCCGAAGGCGAAATTATTCTCTTTATTGATGAAATTCATACCGTTGTCGGGGCGGGTGCGGCGGAAGGTTCGATGGACGCCTCCAATATGCTCAAGCCTGCATTGGCGCGTGGAGAATTGCGCTGTGTCGGCGCGACGACCCTCAATGAATACCGCAAATATATTGAAAAGGACCCGGCACTGGAGCGGCGTTTCCAACCGGTTTTCGTCAAGGAACCGACCGTGGAAGATACGATCGCCATTTTACGAGGCCTCAAGGAACGTTATGAAGTGCATCATGGCGTACGAATCAAGGATTCGGCCATCATTGCCGCCGCAACGCTTTCGCACCGCTATATTGCCGACCGGTTTCTGCCGGACAAGGCGGTGGACCTGGTTGATGAAGCCGCGTCGCGACTGCGAATCGAGCTCGACAGCATGCCTTGTGAAATAGACACTATCGAACGGAAAATCATTCAACTGGAAATTGAGAGACAGTCCTTGAAAAAGGAAACGGATAAGACCGCCAAAGAAAGACGTGAAAAGATTGAAAAGGAACTGGCCGAATCGAAATCCAGCATGGATCAGATGAAGATGCACTGGTTGGCGGAAAAAGATGTCATCAAAAAAATTCAACAGATCAAGAGTCAGATGGAAGCGCTGAAAACCGAAGAAGTTAATGCCCAGCGCGAAGGTAATCTCGCCCGCGCCGCGGAAATCCGTTACGGCAAGTTGGTGGCATTGGATAAGGAGCTTCAGGACGAACAGAAAAAACTGGAAGAAGCTCAAAAGAACAATCAGATGCTCAAGGAAGAAGTGGACGCTGAAGATGTCGCGGAAGTGGTTGCCAACTGGACGGGTATTCCACTTGCTCGCATGATGGAAAGCGACGTGCAGAAACTCATTCATATGGATGAACGACTCAAGATGCGGGTGATCGGTCAGGATGAAGGCATCCAGGCTGTGTCCGCTGCGCTGCGCCGGGCGCGCTCCGGCTTGCAGGATCCCAACCGTCCCATTGGCTCATTTATTTTTCTGGGGCCGACCGGTGTAGGTAAAACTGAACTGGCGCGGGCTCTGGCCGAATTTATGTTTGACAATGAGCAGGCGATGATTCGCATCGATATGTCGGAATACATGGAAAAACACGCGGTGGCCCGCCTGATCGGCGCTCCGCCGGGCTATGTCGGCTATGACGAGGGCGGTCATCTCACGGAAGCCGTCCGTCGCAAACCCTATTGCGTCCTACTTTTCGACGAAATTGAAAAAGCACATCCCGACGTGTTCAATATTCTACTCCAGATTTTGGATGACGGCCGGCTTACCGATGGTCACGGCCGCACAGTGGATTTCAAAAACACCGTGGTGATCATGACGTCGAATGTGGGCAGCCAATGGATTCAGGACCAGTCGCTTGACGATGAGGAGAAGCAAAACCGTTCCATGGAAGTGCTACGCGCGACGTTTAAACCGGAATTTTTAAACCGTATCGACGACATCATCATGTTCTCGGCTTTAAAACTGGAAGATATCCACAAGATTGTCGATATTCAGCTGGGGTTAATTGCCAAGAGACTCAAAGAGCGCAAGTTAAGCATCGAATTGACAGACGCGGCGAAAAAATATATAGCCGAGCAGGGTTACAGCCCGGTTTACGGGGCGCGACCGCTCAAGAGGGCGCTACAGAAACTCATTTTAGATTCATTGGCAATGGATATTCTGGCCGGGAAATTTGCTGAAGGTGATCATATCGTTATTGGTGTGTCTAAAGGGGAGATTACATTTAGTAAAAAAAGTTAAGGAGTTAGGAGGACGTCTTACGCTTTACTCCTAACCTAAATCGAGGGGGCAATCTATATGTCAGAAGAGAAGAAGGGCGAAGGATTTGTGATTAAAGATAAACGTTTTTCAGAATCGTCGGGAACCAAAGAAGAACCGGCAATCGTGAAAGAACCGGATGTAAAAGAAAAAGTGGCAGAACCCTCTGCTGAATCGTCTGATTATCCGCCGGTTAATTTTACAAACTTTGTTATATCGCTCAGCACGTCCGCTCTATTTCATTTTGGTGATTTTCCCGAGTACGAAGGAGGTAAGGCCGAAAAGAATCTTCCGGCGGCCAAGCAAACCATCGATATTCTGGACATGCTGAATGAGAAAACCAAGGGTAATCTCGACTCCAATGAAACCAGTTTAATCCAAGGTGTGCTCTACGAGCTGAAAATGCGCTACGTCAAAGAAAAGGGCTGACATGCGTAGCAAAGCGCCCGCGAAAATCAACCTTTTGCTGCGTGTTTTGCGGAAACGTCCGGACGGTTACCACGACTTGGCTTCCGTCATGCAGCAAATATCCATTTACGATGAACTCGAATACACGCTGCAACAGGAGGGGATAACGCTTCATTGTCCCGGCACAGATCTCCCCACCAATGAACAAAACCTGATTTACCGCGCCGCCCAAACACTTTTCAGTCATACCGGTTATCGGAATGGTGTTGACATCGTCCTAAACAAGCATATCCCTTCTTCTGCCGGTCTGGGTGGAGGCAGTTCGGATGCTGCAACGACTTTGATGACCTTAAATGACTTGTGTTCATTGGGTCTGTGTAAGACTGAACTGATCAAGCTGGGAGCACAACTGGGGGCGGATGTCCCTTTTTTTATTTTCGGAAGATCAGCTTTTGCGACAGGCATCGGGGATACGCTTCAAACCCTGCCCGCTTTACCTCAAATAAATGTAGTTTTAATCAATCCCACCTTTCCCCTTTCTACAAAAACGGTTTACGAAAACCTTAATTTAGCATTGACAAAGAAAAAAAATAATTATAGCATTCCGCGATTTTACGCACTAGGCGACATTATTCGGGAATTGCATAATGATTTAGAAGCGGTATCGCTGAAGATGCATCCCGAATTGAATGATTTGAAGCAAATGCTGATGAAAGAAGGCGCCCTGGGTGCATTGATGTCGGGCAGTGGCCCCACGTTATTTGGCATTTTTGCAGATGAAAAATCCGCCAAAGAAGCGCGGGAGGCAATTTTGAAAAAAGTTTCCGGAAAATGTCTGGTTTTCTTTGCCCAATCACTGTAATAGCTGATATTATTCGGTATTAAATTTAAGTGAAAGACGATGGGGCGTCGTCAAGCGGTAAGACACAGGATTTTGGTTCCTGCATTCGGAGGTTCGAATCCTCCCGCCCCAGCCAGAAAAGATTGCGGAGAAATATTTAAATGTTAGAAAGAATAAGAGTTTTTTCCGGTAATGCCAATAAGCCTCTGGCGCAGAAAATCTGTGATAAATTAGGCGTGCCCCTGGGGAAGGCCAATGTCTCCACCTTCAGTGATGGAGAAACGCGCGTCGAGATTGACGAAAATGTCCGAGGGATGGATGTTTTTATCATTCAGTCCACCTGCCCACCGGTGAATATCACAATGATGGAACTGCTCATTATGATCGATGCCATGAAGAGGGCCTCGGCCGACCGCATTACCGCTGTCGTTCCTTACTATGGATACGCCAGGCAGGATCGTAAGGTTGCGCCCCGCGCGCCTATTACCGCGAAATTAGTGGCTGATCTGATTACGACGGCGGGCGCGCAGCGCCTTTTATCCATGGATTTGCATGCCGGTCAGATTCAGGGTTTCTTTAATATTCCAGTCGATAATCTTTTTGCTACGGCCGTGTTAATCGATTACATGAAGGATAATTACCGGGACAACACAGTAGTCGTGTCGCCGGATACGGGTGGTGTCGAAAGAGCTCGAGCTTTCGGAAAGCGCATGGGGGCGTCTCTGGCCATTATTGATAAAAGAAGAGAAGGCCCTAATGAAGCGCAGGTCATGAACATTATCGGTAATATTAAAGAGAAACGGGTCATCATCTTGGATGATATGGTTGACACGGCGGGAACCGTTGTTCAGGCGGCCAACGCTTTAATGGATGCGGGCGCTCTGGAAGTATCCGTCTGCTGCACACACCCGGTATTGTCAGGTCCCGCTGTTGATCGTATCGAAAACTCCAATATCAAGGAGTTTATCGTTACGGATACGATTCCTTTGAGTGAAAAAGCGGCCGGTTGTCAAAGAATAAAAGTATTATCTGTGTCGGGCCTGCTGTCCGAGGCTGTTCGCCGCATTTACTATAACGATTCAGTACATTCATTATTTATTTAGGAGGAGAGGGGTAAATGGAAATAACCAATTTAGCGGCACAAGTCCGTAAAGAACAGAAGAAAGGTCCAGCCCGCCGATTGCGGCAGCAAGGATTTGTGCCGGCTATTTTTTACGGCGGATCCACTGAAAATATATCGCTGGCCGTAAAAAGCAGTGATTTGTTTAAACTGCATAAGGAAAAGAAAGATCACGCTTTTATTAAACTGATTATTGATGACGGTGGTCAGAAACTGGAGAAACTTTCTTTGATTAAAGAGCTGCAGATTCAGCCTTTAACCGGGAAATTTTATCACGCGGATTTTTATGAAATTGATATGAAAAAGAAGCTCGCATTTGACGTCACTCTGAATTTTACAGGTAAATCTATTGGCGTGGAAAACGGCGGAGAACTCCAACATATCAAACGCGAAATAAAGATTCTGTGTCTGCCGACAGATCTGCCTGATCATATCGATGTGGACATTACCCCGATTGAGATAGGTCATTCCATTAAAGTCAAGGATATCAAAATTCCTGAAGGTTTGACCCATTTAGATCCGTTGGATGCCGCTGTCGTATCGGTTGCCGCCGTCAAGGTTGTGAAAGTTGAAACCACTGAAGAAATTCCGGCCGAAGGTGAAGCAGCGGCAGCGGCTGAACCGGCAAAAGAAGAAAAGAAAGAAAAGGAAGAAAAGAAAAAATAGAGTTTTATCCTGCTTTCGCGTGACGAGTGTCAGTTCGCCTTCGCTTGCTGCGAGTTGGTTGATCAGGAATTGGGCGGTGGATCATGCTTCCCTCGGCATTAGCAAAATTATTTCACCGGTTTCAAAAAGAGGGGGAGCAGGTGGCCTATCTGATTGTCGGTTTGGGTAATCCGGGCAAGCGCTACGAGAAAACCCGGCACAACATCGGGTTTATGGTTTTGGAAAAACTGGCTGCTCGGTGGGAAATAGAATTAAAGCAGAAGAGTTTCAATGCTTTATGGGGAAAAGGCATGGCAAACGGAAACACGGTTTTGCTCGCCGAGCCCCAAACATTCATGAATTTGAGTGGTACTGCGGTCAGGCAGTTGCAGTCGTTCTTTAAAACGGATATCAGCAATCTCATCGTTATTCACGATGATCTCGACCTGCCTTTCGGGTCGATTCGACTGAAGGTGGGAGGAGGGACTGCCGGTCATAAAGGGTTGGCATCTATCGAGTCTAACTTGGGAACTGCCGGTTTTATGCGGGTGAGGCTGGGTATTGGCAAACCAGTTGACAAATCCCGAATTGAGGGTTATGTGTTGGAACCGTTCCGGAAGGAAGAGCAGGAAGTGTTGCCGGACGTGATTGACTGGGTAGCCGATGCGAGCGCTGAAATTGTTTTGAACGGTCTGCAGAAAGCCATAGGCAAGTACCAGACAAAAAATATAAATTTTCTTAAAAAGGAGGACTAGTTAATGTTTAGAAACAAAAGAAGTATTTGGACATTTCTAATGAGCAGTTTGATGATCCTGCTCGCCGCCGGTGCCGCTTTTGCCGGTGAGGCAGACATCAAGTTGCCGGATCTGACGGCGGTCAGCTTTATGGGTGGCTCCCTTGCGGGGATGACCATTCTTAATGTTGGTTTGTTTATCTGCCTGATTGGTATGGCTTTCGGTGTAATGCAGTATGTGCAAACCAAGAATCTGCCGGCGCACAAGGCCATGCTGGATGTGTCCCAGACCATTTGGGAAACCTGTAAGACTTATCTTTTTCAGCAGGGGAAATTCCTCATCGGATTGTGGATCTTGATAGCCATTTGTATGATTTACTACTTTGGCGCTCTCTCCGGAATGCCTGCAGGCGAAATCGTGATCATTCTGATCTGTTCGATTCTGGGCATCCTGGGTTCCTACGTTGTAGCCTGGTTCGGCATTCGCATCAACACGGTAGCCAACTCACGTGCTGCTTTCTCTTCACTGAGTGGAGAGCCCTTAAACATTGTGAATATCTGTTTACGATCCGGTATGAGCGTTGGCCTTCTCCTGGTCAGCATCGAACTGTTCTTCATGATTGTCATCCTGGCCTACATTCCGAAAGAACTGGCCGGTCCCTGCTTCATCGGTTTTGCGATTGGTGAATCTCTAGGTGCTTCCGCTCTGCGTATTTGCGGTGGTATATTCACGAAGATTGCCGATATCGGCTCCGACCTCATGAAGATCGTCTTCCATCTTCCCGAAGACGACCCGAAAAACCCGGGTGTTATCGCCGACTGTACAGGCGACAACGCGGGTGACAGCGTCGGCCCGACGGCGGACGGTTTTGAAACTTACGGTGTTACCGGTGTTGCGCTAATCGCATTCCTGGCTCTGGCTCTGGCCGGCAATCCGGAAATGGGCGGCAAACTGATTGTCTGGATTTTCGCCATGAGAATCCTCATGATCCTGACCTCTCTGTTTTCTTATTTTGTCAACCAAGGTATCAGCAGCGCTGCATTTAAGGGCAAGAAAGAATTCAACTTTGAACATCCGTTAACCTACCTGGTCTGGATTACCTCAGTTGTTTCCATCGGGGTAACCTTCCTGGCGAGCTACGTTCTGCTGGGTTCCGATCTTGATCCTAAGTATGTTGATCTGTGGTGGGCTCTGGCGCTCATCATCAGCTGCGGAACCATCGCCGGTGCTTTGATTCCGGAATTCACCAAAATCTTCACCAGTACCTCTTCCCGTCACTGTGAAGAAGTTGTTAATGCTTCCAAGCAGGGCGGTCCATCTCTGAATATTCTATCCGGTCTGGTGGCCGGTAACTTTTCCGGCTTCTGGATAGGCCTGGTTGTCGCGTTTTTGATGTTCATTTCTTACATGGTATCGAAAAACGCCTCCGTCATGGCACTGATGCCGGTCGCATTCACCTTTGCGGCGCCGGTGTTTGCATTCGGTCTGGTGGCTTTCGGTTTCTTGGGCATGGGGCCTGTGACTATCGCGGTTGACAGCTTTGGTCCGGTTTCCGACAATGCGCAGTCTATTTATGAACTCTCTCTGATCGAGTCCCGTTCTGATGCCAAAGACGTTGTGAAGAAAGAATATGGCATTGCCCCCGACTTTGAGCTGGCCAAGCATTTCCTGGAATCCGCTGATGGCGCAGGCAATACGTTCAAAGCAACCGCCAAGCCCGTGTTGATCGGTACCGCCGTTGTCGGGGCCACCACCATGGTGTTCGGTATCATCATCCTGCTCGAAGGTCTTTTCGGTAATGTTGTCACCAAACTTTCTCTGGTTCAGCCGGAAATTATTCTCGGTTTGATCATGGGCGGTTCGGTGATTTACTGGTTTACCGGCGCTTCTATTCAGGCCGTGACCACCGGCGCTTATCAGGCCGTTGTGTTCATTAAAAAGAATATCAAACTGGACAAAAAAGAAGCATCGATTGAAGACTCCAAGAAAGTCGTTCAGATTTGTACCCAGTACGCTCAGAAGGGTATGATCAACATCTTCATCGTGATCTTCTTCATGTGTCTGGCGCTGGCGTTCTTCAACCCCTATTTCTTCATTGGTTACCTGATCGGCATCGCCTTCTTCGGCCTGTTCCAGGCGATCTTCATGGCCAATGCCGGCGGTTGCTGGGATAACGGCAAGAAGATTGTTGAAGTCGATCTGAAGATGAAAAACACCCCGCTGCATGAAGCCAGCGTAGTCGGCGACACCGTCGGCGACCCCTTCAAAGATACCTCTTCCGTTTCTTTGAACC
>CAZOPH010000028.1:0-17196 GCA_964581635.1 uncultured Smithella sp. | reverse complement strand
AATATTTTTCAATCGCCAGAATTCCTACGGCTGAAGCGCAGATAAATTGTTGTTCCGCAGAGGCTATTTTATTTTTTCCCGGCGAAAGAGAGCTAAGTAAATCGGCATATTTGATTGCACCATCACCGACATAGATCACTTTATCTTTGTAATGATCAGTAACGCTTTGCGGATCGAGTGCCCTTGCGGCTTCAAGTTGATTTAAAATACCGTCTTCGTCATATTGGTAATAAGCCAGATAGACCTGCCCACGGCCTGCATCCATCATGGAACCGATAATTTTTCCTTTCTGGCACACATTGAGAGCAAGCGCAGCAAGTGTTGAAATACCCGCTGCCGGTTTTCCTGTTGCCAGCGTTAATCCCTTGAGAGTACTGACACCGATACGTAAACCGGTAAATGATCCCGGACCCAACGTGCAGGCGAATAAATCAAATTCAGGCAATTGAATACCTGACAGACGGCATGCTTCGTCAATGGCAGGAAGAAGTACTTCGGAATGATTTAGGCCTTTATTGATGACCGTATCATATAAAACAGCTTTGTCCCTTAAAATAGATACTGAGGCTGTTTTCGAAGAGGAATCAAAAGCTAGTGTCAACATATTATTTAAAAAATTTCAAAACATCATTAATCGGTTTAATGTTGAGCCGTTCAACATCGATCATGATAACAAAAAGCATCAACATCAGTAAAACAACAAAACCGATTTGCTGAGACATTTCTTTAATTTTAATAGGAATTTCTTTTCGGGTGATCATCTCGACGAGATAAAAGAATATATGTCCTCCATCCAAGACAGGAATGGGAAATAAATTAATTACTCCTAAATTAATCGAAAGGATGGCCATAAAAAGAATGAACGGGACAATACCCTCTTTGACCTGAGCTCCCGCCACCTGAGCAATAAAAATGGGGCCACCCAGAGTCCGTGGCGAAATCACCCCTTCAATCATTTTTACAACAGAAATAACGGTCAGCTTGCTTATTTCCCATGTCTTACTGAGTGAGGAAACTATAGCCATCAAAGGATTCTTCCTTTCAATGACCGTCTTGCCCGCAGGTGTTATACCAATCAGGTAGGTCGATTCTTCTTCACCGAAAATGTTTTTTGCCTTGGATAATTTCGGTTTTACTTTAAAAATCTTCTCCTCATTACCACGTTGAACAAGTACTAAAACCTCATTGCCTTTAGATTCTGTTATGATCGGTTTTATTTCATCCCAATAGGTCATCTTTTTATCATTGATCGCTAAAATTTTATCCCCGGTAACAATGCCTGCCGACGCGGCAGCGGAATCCGGCGACATCTCTCCAATGACCGGAATGAGATTAGGGAGTCCGTACATATAAACAATAGAGAAGATGACCATGGCCAGAAGAAAATTGAAAACCGGTCCTGCCAGCACGATAAGCAATCGCTTCCAAGTTGGTTGTTTATAAAACGACCTTTTTTCATCTTCCGGCGGTAATTCTTCTGTGCCAGACTCACCTAATAGTTTAACAAATCCACCCAGGGGAATCCAAGAAAGGACATATTCAGTTTCCCCAATTTTTTTCCCGATAATTTTGGGCCCGAATCCCAAGGAAAACTTCATCACCCCTACTCCGCCGATTCTTGCAGCCAGAAAATGGCCCAGCTCATGAGCAAAAATCAGAATACCCAGCAAAACGATAAATGATATTAAGGTAACCAAACTATTATCCTTTCTTTAACTTTTTAATAACGTTTTGGGCCTGTGTTCTGGCTTCACCATCGGTGTCCAGAATATTTTCCAGGGATGGATTATTTCCAGTATGATGCTTATGCAACACTTTTTCTATTACTTTCGGTAGATCATTAAAGCAAATCTTATTTTCAATAAACGCTGCAACAGCAACTTCATTAGCTGCGTTTAATGCGACAGGGGCTGTTCCACCTGAACGTCCCGCCTCGTAGGCCAGTTCAAGACAGGAAAATTTGTTCATATCCGGACGGTGAAATTCTAATGGACCTGCCTTAGCCAGATTCAATAAAGGCAAGTCATTGGCCATACGGTCTGGATAGGCAAATGCATACGCAATTGGTATCCTCATATCAGTAATACCCAGTTGTGCTAATACCGATCCGTCAAGAAGTTCAACCATCGAGTGCACAACGCTTTGGGGATGAATTAAAACGTCAATATGGGCGATATCTATATTGAACAACCATTTTGCCTCGATAACTTCCAGTCCCTTATTCATCAGGGACGCAGAATCAATCGTTATTTTTCGGCCCATTTCCCAGCGCGGATGCTTGAGCGCCTGCGCCAATGTCACTTTTTTCAGATCAGCCTTAGATAAATTATAAAATGGGCCGCCTGATGCCGTGAGAATTATCCTTCTTAAGTTTTCAGGTCTCTGTCCGGCCAGGCATTGAAATATTGCACTATGCTCACTATCCACGGGAAGAATTTTAATATTTTTTTGCCTGGCTTTTTTTGTAACGATATGCCCGGCAACTACCATGGTTTCTTTATTCGCCAGGGCAATATCTTTTCCTGCTTCTATCGCCGCCAGTGTTGGTTTCAGACCTGCCGCGCCGGAAATGGCTGAAAGAACAATATCAGACGATGGATAGGAAGCAACTTCCTCAATACCCGTTCCATCGTAAAGGATTGGAATATTATTCTTACCCCCAAGGATTTGTTGTAAACGCTCAGCATCCTGTCTGGTTTGAACCGCAACAATCTTGGGACGAAATCTTAATATTTGTTGGGCCAAAAGCTGGACATTGCGACCGGCAGCAAGCGCGACCACCTTGAATTTTTTTGGATTCTTGTCCAGAATATCCAGTGCATTGACACCTATGGAGCCTGTCGATCCTAAAAGAGTTATTTTTTTCATCAACCAATCACAAAAATACGGTAATAATAAACAAAGGGAGCTATGAATATCAAACTGTCCATCCGGTCCATCAGTCCTCCATGCCCGGGCAACAAAGAGCTGGCGTCCTTTTTCCCATAATTTCTTTTAATGGTGGATTCGCAAAGATCGCCCAGCTGCCCGATAATACCTCCCACAAGGCCGAGAATCAGAAAGTGGACGACGGAAACCTCGGAAATTAAAAAATATCCAAATAGGCAGGAACCTATGGTGGCACCCCCAATGAGTCCGATGGTGCCTTCCACGGTTTTACCCGGGCTCACCAGTTCGATAAGCTTTCTTTTACCTAATGACTTACCCACATAAAGTGCCACCGTATCACCGACAATTCCAATGATCAGTACGAGCAAAATCCAGTAGATACCACTGTCCAGTTTCCTAAGCATAATAAAGTGCGATGTCAGCAATGGAATATAAACCATCCCGAAGACGACTTTAGACACCGAGGACATGTCAAAGGTGGTTTCATTGACTTTCCATAGAAAAACAATAAACACAACCATCATCGCAAAGGCAAGAAAAGCAACTAACAGTTGGGCATTGCCGAAGAGCACAACCCCTGGGATAAGGACGGCGATTATCAGGCTTTCAGTTTTCTCTTTTAAAAAACCATGGCCGAAAACAATACCGTTGTATTCCCAAATGGCAACCACAATAAACAGCGTAATCACGGCGCTCAATAGCTCCAAAGAGCTCCATAAGATCATCAAGAGTAATGCCACGCCTAAAACAATGCCGGTCATCCATCTTTGGAGATTTGAGTTTTTTGTCGCCATTTTTTATCCTTTGCGTGAAAAACTATTTGTTGTGGATTTGCTCACTCGTCAAGCCGAAACGTCGTTCGCGTCGCTGATAAACAGCTATCGCTTTCAACAAATCGTCCTTCTTAAAATCAGGCCATAAAACATCTGTAAAATAAAGTTCCGTGTAAGCCAGCTGCCAGAGAAGAAAGTTGCTGATGCGATATTCATCACTGGTTCGAATTAACAAATCGGGGTCAGGGATGTTATTGGTATATAAATAACGTCCAACCGTTTCATTGTCGATATCATCGATATCAAGTTTACCTAACCTGCTGTCTGTAATCATTTTTTTTATGGCAGAAATTATCTCATCTCGGCTGCCGTAGCTTAATGCTAAATTTAATACCATTTTTCGATTATGCTCGGTCAGTTTCTTCACTTCCAAAAGTTTTTCTTTCACCGGAGGATAAAGACGTTCAATATTGCCGATGGTCGTGAGCCTGATTTCCTGTTTTTGAAGTGTTGACGCTTCCTTGTCTAAATAGTCTCCCAATAAAGACATTAAAGCATTAATTTCCTCGTTGGGCCTGCCCCAGTTTTCAGAAGAGAAAGCAAAGAGAGTCAAATATTGAATCCCTATTTCACGACATGCTGTCACTACTGTCCTGACGGCTTGAGCTCCTTTTTTGTGGCCTCGAATTCGCCCCATCGCATGCTGTTTTGCCCACCGCCCATTACCATCCATAATAATGGCTATGTGTTGGGGCAGGTTATTTTTATCAATCTTTAACATTCCGATTTAATCTGTCCTCAAAAACAAATGGGGAGCTTTTGACTCCCCATTAAGATGTTTATCTGCGGTTGGGTTTAAATCTCCATGATTTCTTTTTCTTTAGCCGTCAGAATTTTATCGGTCTTTTCGATATAACGGTCCGTCAGTTTCTGAACTTCATTTTGTGCGTCGTGTAGTTCATCTTCGGACATTTTATTATTCTTTTTTAAATCTTTTAGTGCTTCGTTGGCATCGCGACGTTCGTTGCGCAACTTAACTTTACCTTCCTCGGACATCTTCTTAACGACTTTTACAAGCTCTTTGCGTCTCTCTTCTGTTAATTGGGGAATGGCCAGACGAATCACTTTACCGTCTGTGGAAGGCATCAAGCCCAAATCGGATTTTTGAATCGCTTTTTCAATCGCGCCGATGGCCGTCACATCCCATGGCGCAATGACAATGAGACGACTTTCCGGAACAGAAAGAGTAGCCACCTGGGCAATCGGGGTTGATGTTCCATAATAATCAACCTTGATTCCGTCCAGCAGCGAAACAGACGCTCGACCGGTTCTTACTCTGCTAAGTGACTTCTCCAGAGAAGATATCGTTTTTTCCATTTCATCTTTGAATTTCTGAAAAATCTGCTCTTTCATGATCATTCTCCTACGTAAGTTCCAATTTTTTTACCACAAATGACCTTCCGTATATTTCCTTTTTTTTGCAAATTGAAGACAACGATGGGTAATGAGTTATCACGACATAGCGTAATTGCTGTTGAATCCATTACTTTAAGGTTTTTTGTTAAGACATCAATATAACTTATCTTTTTAAACATAATCGCCGATTTATTTTTAACCGGATCCGCATCGTATACACCATCAACCTTCGTAGCCTTCATGATGACCTCAGCCCGAATTTCCATTGCCCTCAGTGATGCAGCCGTGTCCGTAGAAAAATAGGGATTTCCCGTTCCGCCGGCAAATATGACGATCCGGCCTTTTTCCAGATGACGGACAGCTCTCCGTTGAATAAAAGGCTCCGCGATTTCTCTCATCTCAATGGACGATTGAACACGCGTCGGGAGACCACGCATCTCTAAAGCACTCTGAAGGGCAAGACTGTTGATGACAGTTGCCAGCATCCCCATATAATCGGCCGTTGTTCTGTCCATCCCTTTGGCGCTGGCTTCCATGCCGCGAAAAATATTGCCGCCCCCGATGACAATGCCAATTTGTATTTTCAAATCGGCCAGAGACTTTATTTCATCGGCGATATAATTAGCTACATCCGGATCAACACCCGTGGACTGTTTGCCCAAAAGAGCTTCACCGCTGAGCTTTAAGAGAATTCTTTTGTACGCCGATTTTTTCTTTTCGCTCATTATTGCTTTATTTCCTCACCAAGCTGGAAGCGGGCGAAACGTCGGATAATAATGTTTTCACCGGTCTTGGCAATCATATTGCTGATCAGTGTGCCAACGGTGAGGTCTTGATTCTTAATAAACTTCTGTTCAACCAGGCAAACGTCTTCGTAATATTTTTTGAGTTTTCCCTCAATGATTTTATCCCAGATTTTTTCCGGTTTCTTCTCTTCGCGCAACTGACTGCGATAAATTTCTTTCTCTCTTTCAAGAACGTCCGCAGCAATTTCATCCGGGCGAACATACAGCGGATTAGATGCGGCAACGTGCATGGCAATGTCTCTGGCCATCGACTGAAAATCATCGGTCTTGGCCACAAAATCCGTTTCGCAATTAACTTCCACCATCACACCAATTCTACCACCCATGTGGATATATGAAGCAATGGTTCCATCTTTAGCCGCCTTGGAAGAACGTTTCGTTGCCGCCGAAAGCCCCTTCTTTCTTAAAAAATCAATCGCTTTTTCAAAATCGCCGTCCACCGACGCA
Organism: uncultured Smithella sp.; assembly: GCA_964581635.1. Classification (GTDB taxonomy): domain Bacteria; phylum Desulfobacterota; class Syntrophia; order Syntrophales; family Smithellaceae; genus UBA8904. Next base: position 10,865 of record CAZOPH010000028.1, on the reverse strand, counting down.
AGCGCTTCTTTGCAATCCATCATACCGGCGCCGGTTTTCGTTCTTAATTCTTTTACCATCGTTGAAGTAATTTCCAATTTTATATCCTCCTAGAATTCTATTCCTTAAATATATATTTATCCAATGGTTTGCATGTTTACAAATTATCTGGTGTCGCTGAAGAACCGTTTTCCATCTCGACGCTTTCGGGTATATCCTCTTCGGCATCTTTAGTTTCCACCGCAGCGGCTCCCGCTTCTTTGTTAGATTCAGCAGCCAGTTTCTCTTCGAATCGTTTCTTGCCTTCTAAAACCGCATCGGCAAATTTCGAGGCGAACAATTTTATGGCCCGAATGGCATCGTCATTTCCCGGAATAATATAATCAATATCCGTCGGATCGCAGTTGGTATCAACAATAGCAACCAATGGAACTTTCAACTTCTTTGCTTCCTGGACAGTAATGCGTTCCCGGTTGGGGTCCACAATAAAAACGGCGGAAGGATGGGATTTCATGTTTTTAATGCCGCCTAAAACATTTTCCAGCTTCTCCATCTCTTTTTGCAGTTTGGTAATTTCTTTTTTGGGAAAAGCCTTGATCGAATCGTCATTGAACATTTTATTTAAGCTGTTTAAGCGGTCAACGCTCTTTTTGACGGTGACAAAATTGGTTAACATACCGCCCAGCCAACGCTGATTGACATAAGGCATGCCACAGCGTGACGCCTCTTCGCGAATCGCCTCCTGCGATTGTTTCTTGGTTCCGACAAAAAGAATTTCTTTGCCCTGGCTGACCGTATCCACCACAAAGTTATAGGCCGCCTGGAACATACCAACGGTTTGCTGTAAGTCAATGATGTAAATGTTGTTGCGCGCCCCGAAGATATAGGGTTTCATCTTGGGGTTCCATTTGTTGGTTTGATGTCCGAAATGGACACCGGCTTCGAGTAACAGTTTCATTGAAATTGCTGACATGTTTTTCTCCTTTGTTTTTTTTCCGCCACCCCCATCACCTTGCACGGCACACTTAATTTCTAAGCAACATGCCGGCAATCAGAGGATGTGTGAAATTTTTGCGGCAATTACCACAAATAATCGAATTGTTCAAGCCTAAATAACATTTTCGGCAATAAAATTAATATATTTTATTATTTTCTCATGTTGAATAAGCAGCATTGATTTTGACATAATCGTATGAAAGATCCGATGTATAAAGCGAGTAGGACTTATCGCCGCCTCCCAGACCGACACGAATCTCTATTTTGCTGCCTTGAAAGATTTCTTTCAATTTAGACAGGGAGATATTGGTAGGTGCATCCTGCGCAAATACCGTCTGATTCCCGATCGATAAACTGATTTTTTCTTTTTCCAATGGTATGCCCGACGAGCCAATGGCGGCGACAATTCTGCCCCAGTTGGGGTCTTCGCCAAAAAAGGCGGTTTTGACAAGATTAGAATTGGCAATGGCATAGGCGACACGTCTCGCATCTGATTTTGATTTTGCGCCGTCAACATCTATTGTTATAAACTTTGTCGCACCTTCGCCATCTTTAACGACGGCTGAAGACAGTTCAGCCAAGACATCCGTCAGCATCTCTCGAAATCTCTGAAGGCGTGCCTGAGCCCTTTCCAAAGGATTGTTGCCGGCCAAACCATTGGCCAGAATGATGGCCGTATCATTGGTGCTCATGCAACCATCGACACTGATAGCGTTGAATGTCGAATCAATCACCTGATGAAATACGGTATTGAGCGCTTTAGCGTCAATTAATGCGTCCGTCATCACATATGTCAGCAGAGTTGCCATATTCGGTTCAATCATGCCGGCGCCTTTGGCAATCCCGCAAATCGTGATATCTTTCGCGCCGACAATGCCTTTACGAATGGCTATTTTAGGATATTTATCCGTTGTCATCATGGCTGCTTCGGCGTCTTCGATCCCGAACTCGTTGAGCCCCTTGACCAGTTTGCCGATACCGGTTTCAATCTTTTTAACAGGAAGTCTTTTCCCGATCACGCCCGTCGAGCAAACCAGAATATGTTCCTCGGGTATTTTTAATTGTCTGGCCGTTGCTGCCGACACAGCCAGCGCATCAACCATACCTTCCTTTCCCGTCGCAGCATTGGCACAGCCGCTGTTGGTGATAATCGCCTGCGCGATACCTCTTTTGATCCGTTCAGCATCGATCAAGACCGGCGCGGCCTTAAAAGTATTTTTCGTAAATAGAGCGGCCACCTTTGCCGGCACGGTGGAATAGATCATTCCCAGATCCTTCTGGTCGCCACCTTTAATGCCGACAGAAACTCCATTGGCTAAAAAACCGGGAACACTAATTTTACTCGTTGATTTCACCATTCCTCCTGCTCCTCTTAAGGGCTTAAGCACCGCAACATTTTTTGTATTTTTTGCCGCTGCCGCAAGGGCAGGGATCGTTCCGGCCAATCTTCTCACTCTCACGCTTAACGGTTTGATTCACCGGTGTGTCTTCGCCGCGGCTTAAAATGTAATCCTGTTTCTGCTTCTGTCTTATTTCTTCGACTTCCTCTTCTCTTTGAATTTTGACCAGGCACAGTTTTTCCACAGTATCCATTTTAATACGGCCGATCATTTCCATGAACATGGCATATCCTTCACGCTGGTATTCTCTTACCGGATCTTTCTGACCATAACCGCGTAAACCAATGCCTTCCCTTAAGTGATCCATGGACAGCAAATGTTCTTTCCAATGGGTATCAATAGCCTGCAACATGATAACTTTCATGAGATACGTCATCAGTTCCGGGCCGAATTCCTTTTCTTTATCGCGCAAATATTTCTGAACGTTTTCCAGGATGAAACTCTTAACGGCATCGACGGAATTCACATCTTTTGCATTGCTGATATCCAAACGTAAATTAAATTGTTTGAATAATGCATCATCCAGAGACTTGAGATTCCAATCTTGGGGATGACTTTTATCTCCCATGAATTCAAATAAAAGATCACCTGTAATTTCTTCAACCATCTCTTTAACATCTGACCATAAGTTATCTCCACGTAATACTTTTTTACGTTGTTCATAGATAACTTTTCTTTGGTTATTCATCACGTCGTCGTAATCGAGTAGATGTTTTCGGATATCAAAGTTCTGGCCTTCCACCCGTTTTTGAGCGTTTTCAATGGCCCGCGAAATGTATTTGTGTTCAATAGGCTGACCTTCATCGATACCAACTGTATCCATGACCGAAGAGATTCTTTCGGCTCCGAACACTCGTAGTAAATCATCCTCCAGGGAAAGATAGAAACGCGACGAGCCGTTGTCTCCCTGACGACCGGCTCTTCCTCTTAACTGATTGTCAATGCGACGGCTTTCATGTCTTTCTGTTCCCAAAATATGCAGTCCGCCCAACTCGGCGACATTTTCACCAAGTTTAATATCCGTGCCGCGACCGGCCATATTTGTAGAGATAGTGACCTGACCCGGCTGACCCGCCTGAGCGACGATTTCCGCCTCTCTTTCATGATTCTTTGCGTTCAGAACATGATGCTTTACTCCTGCCCGAGTCAGATGCTTACCCAGAAGTTCAGACTTCTCAATAGAAATGGTACCAATCAGTACAGGACGTTTGGCTTTATTCAGAGCCTTCACTTCTTCGATGACGGCTTTGATTTTTTCCTGTTCCGTTTTATAAATTAAGTCATTATGATCCTGACGAATCATCGGCATATTGGTCGGCATGACCAAAACATCGAGATTGTAAATCTTCTTGAACTCGGCGGCTTCCGTATCGGCGGTGCCGGTCATACCCGCCAATTTCTTATACATGCGAAAATAATTCTGGAAAGTAATGGATGCCAGGGTCTGATTCTCTTTTTCGATCTTGACTTTTTCCTTGGCTTCCAGTGCCTGATGCAGGCCGTCGCTGTAACGTCTGCCCGGCATGACCCGTCCGGTAAATTCATCAACGATAATCACCTGACCGTCTTTCACCAGATAATCCACATCACGTTTAAATAATGTGTGAGCCCGCAGGGCCTGATTCACATGATGAACGATTTCAATATTTCGGGGCTCATAAAGATTCTGAACATTTAAAAACTTTTCAACATTGGACACGCCTTCTTCAGTCAAAACAACGGTCTTACTTTTCTCTTCAATGGTGTAATCTTTATCCTGCTTTAAGCGCGGAATGATCTGGTTGATTTTATAATACTTATCCGTCGATTCTTCCGATGCACCGGAAATAATGAGCGGCGTGCGGGCTTCATCAATCAGAATACTATCGACTTCATCGACGATCGCGAAATTGAATTCACGCTGTACGTAATCTTCAAGACTGAATTTCATATTATCGCGAAGATAATCAAACCCGAATTCATTATTGGTGCCATAAGTGATATCCGCCCCATAAGCATTCCGGCGTTCATCGTCATCCATGCCATGCACGATGACGCCAACCGTTAATCCCAGAAAATGGTAAATCGGGCCCATCCATTCCGCATCGCGTTTCGCCAGATAATCATTGACCGTAACAACATGGCAACCTTTGCCTTCCAGAGCGTTCAAATATAACGGCATCGTTGCGGCAAGCGTTTTGCCCTCTCCGGTCTTCATTTCCGCTATTTTGCCTTCATGCAAAACAATACCGCCAATAACCTGCACATCAAAAGGACGCATCATTAAAGTCCGACGGGACGCTTCTCTTGCTACCGCAAACGCCTCTGAAAGGATATCATCAAGCGTTAAACCATTTTTAAGTTTTTCCTTAAAATAGGGCGTTTTTTCTTTTAATTGCGAATCACTAAGCAAAGTCAGTTCTGTTTCAAAGCCGTTCACTTCGTTTAACAGAATGGATAATCGTTTTAATTCCCTGTCATTTTTTGTTCCTACTATTTTTTTGAGAATTGCATCCAGCATTTGTCACCTTCAAAAAAAAACCGGTACTTTTACCGGTAGATTTTAACACATTTAATCATTTAATAAAAACCCCTATTTATTGGGGGAATAATTTACCCGAATATTTAAGCGCTTCCGCTAACCGTCTGGGATTGACGTTTTTGAATATTAATTCAGGTCCAATGATTATTTCACGTATTTTCTTGGATTAACCGGAACATCATTTACATAGACACTATAATGGAGATGCGCTCCGGTGCTCCGACCGGTATCTCCGACATATCCAATCAAGTCGCCTCTTTTGACCCGAATCCCTTGTTTTACAGTTGACTTTGCTAGATGAGCATAACTGGAGGAAACACCATACCCATGATGAATCCTGACAATATTACCCTCATCCAAACGATGGGCAACTTCAACAACAAAACCGTCCGCCGGGGCAACGACCTCTTTCCCCATTTTTGTTGCAATGTCTAATCCTTTATGAAATTCAACGCCCTTCTCAAAAGGATTGTCCCGTGAACCAAACTCTGAGGTTACCCAACCTCTGACCGGCCAGATGGAAGGTGTAGCCGCTAAAAGCGACTTCTGCTCCTGAAGAAATCTTAAAAGTTCGTTAAAACTCAATTCCCTTTCGTTGGCATCCTCATTTAACTGGCTAATACTTTTACGCATACCGGAAACAAGTGTTTCCTGATCCCGGTTTATCAACTCTTTTAACCGAACCTGCCCGCTGCTTGAACCCCCGATCCCTAATGGGATTTTTTTATCCCGTCCGACCTGGTTCGCTGCCAATATTCTTATCTTTTTATCGAATTGTTTAAATTCTTCCATTCGATCGGCAAATTCATCGACTTTGACGGCCAGATTAATTATCTCTTTTGATTGTTGGGCCGTCTGCTGTCTGAGGCGTGAGAGTTCTGCCCGATCTCTTTTAATACTTGCATAATCATAAACCACGTAGAGAGTTAAAAGAACTGCCAGGATTGAACCAACAAAAAGACCACGTACCAGATTACTTGAAAGAGAAATCTTAGTCACCGCACTCTTTCTGCGTGGTATAATCATGAGCGTAAAGAAATTATCAGACATCATCCCCCAGTGAACAAACAAATTTTAGCCGCATAAGTTCGCGATTGCTAGCATAGGAGAAAATCAAAGTCAAGCACAAGTCACCGCAAATGGTATCGTCAACCAATTTCATCTTGCACAAATTTTGTCATTTTTATTATTAATATCATCATGTTTCCTACACGGCGTAAGGGGAATGCCTGCCTGGCAGCAACGCCATTTTAATTTCTTCAAAGCACGGCAGATCGGAGGATATTTTCGGGATATGAAGTGCTTCATGGATAAAAGATTTTTTCAACCGCATTCAGCAGTTAGCCAGGATAACGCGCCGAAAGCTGAAAAAAGCCTATTTTTGTATCTGTCATGTTTTGCTTGTGCAAAATCATCGATACATGATAGTTTTTAAAAACTTTTTGATAACGATATGAATAAAATTATCAACCGTTACATATTTCGGGAAATTGCTATCCCTTTTATCATCATCCTTTTCGTCTTGACCTTCGTCCTGCTGATGGGGAAGATTCTCCAGATTATGGACTTGATGGTCAATAAAGGCGTCAGTCTTATATCCGTATCCCATATGATTATCCTCATTATGCCTTCGCTCATGATGTTTACAATACCTGTCGCTCTTTTAGTTTCTATCCTCATTGCCATGGGTAGGTTTTCGGCAGACAATGAAATAACAGCGCTGAAAGCATCGGGCGTGAGTTTACTTCAGCTTTATTATCCGGTAGCCATTATATCGCTGCTCGCTTTTATTTTTACCATTGTTATAGGGTATTTCCTTGTACCTCAGAGTAATCTCGCAACCAAGAGACTCCTTTTTGAAGTGGCTTCACAAAACGCCAGTATTGGAATCAAAGAAAAGGTGTTTAACGCTGATTTTAAGGGACTTCTCGTTTACGCCGATAAAATTCCAATAGATGGTGAATATATGGAAGGTGTTATGATTTCAGACAGTCGTATCATCAATGAACAAAACACCATCTTCGCTAAAAAGGCTTTTCTGGTTGCCGATCCGAAATTGATGATTGTTAAACTGCGAATGGAAAACGGCTCGATTCATACCGTGAGTTCTGATTTAAAAAACTACCGGAAAGTTGATTTTAAAAGCTACGATATCAATTTGGACCTCTCCACAACGCTTGCCACATTTAATAATGAAGCTAAAGACACTGATGAAATGACCATGACGGAACTTCTGGAGAAGATAAAAAAGCCCGGACTGACAGGTAAAGTTGTTCGTGAACTGGCTATGGAAGTTCATAAAAAATTTTCCATTCCATTATCCTGCATCTTCTTCGGCCTGCTGGCTCTGCCTTTAGGCATTAAAAGCCACCGGGCGGTAAAATCCCGTGGCTTTGCCGTCGGTATCCTGATTGTCACCGCTTATTACCTCTTACGCATAGGTGGTGAAGCACTGGTGGAAACCGGGCGTTTGTCTCCGGTTGTTGGTGTCTGGACACCCAATCTTATATTCGCTTTTCTCGGCATCTACCTTTTTTATATGGCAAACAAAGAAATTTCTCTTTTCCGGATGGCTTATGTTTACCTCTGGCAAAAAAGTTAAAAACTTGAGGATGAACCATTGAAATTACTGGATCGATATCTTCTTAAAACATTCCTAAGTTTTTTCGCCATTACGTGCGTATCGTTTATTGGCCTTTATCTGATCGTTGATTTTTTCCAAAGATTTCGGATGTTCTTGAGTAATGATGCAACAGCCTGGCAAATGGCATCGTATTTTTTATACTCCATTCCCCTCATTATTTCACTTGTCCTACCGGCCGCCATTCTTTTGGCTTCATTGCTCACATATAGTTCTCTTTCTAAATTCAGTGAAATCACAGCTATGAAAGCCAACGGCATCAGCCTTTACCGTATTTCACTCCCGGCCTTAGGTGTAGCGGCAATTTTATCGATATTCTTGTTTTTTTTCAGCGAGTTGGTCGCTCCATTCTCGATCCAGAAAACAAAACACATTGTAAAAGTGGATGTGCAGAAGCAAAAAAATCTCGGCGTTTTCAAGCAAAATGAAATCTGGTATCGGAGTCATAATGCCATTTATAATTTTAAAATGTTTGATGTCGAAAAAAATATTTTACGAGGCATAACCATCAATCATCTGCATCCCGATTTCACGCTAAAAACGCGCATTGATGCCGAAAGGGCTGAATGGCAAAATAACCAATGGGTATTTTTTAATTTGCTTGTCACAACCTTTGATCAGAATCAGGTCCCTTTTCTGGAATGGTCCAGCAAGAAAGTAATTGACATACCGGAAAAACCGGATGACTTTAAAATCATCCAAAAAGACGCGGAAAAAATGGGTTACTTTGAATTAAATAAATACATAAAAAAGATTCGTTCGGAAGGCTATGATGTTTCAAGATACCTTGTTGATTTATATGGAAAGATTGCCTATCCCTTTGTTACACTTATCCTTGTTATAATCGGTATGTCTTTTTCTTTGCGCTCGGAGCGAAGCGGCGGCGTCATGCAGAGCGTGGGCATTGGAATATTTATCGGCTTTTCTTACTGGATTGTCCACGCGTTTTGCATGTCCTTAGGCAGATCAGGAATGCTTCCGGCTTTCCTGGCAGCATGGGCATCCAACCTATTGTTCGGTGGTATCGCTGCTTATCTTTTCTATCGATTGAGAACCTGATGAAGAGGAACGCATCCCCCTCACTTCTAGTTTGGAAGATGCGTTGATCAGAGAAAGATTAATATCTGTAATATTCCGGTTTAAAAGGTCCTTCCACCGGCACGCCCAGATACTCAGCCTGCTTCTTCGTCAGCTTTGACATTCTGGCATCCAGTCTGGACAAATGCAGCAGAGCAACTTCTTCGTCCAGTTTCTTGGGCAGTGTATAAACGCCAACATCATACTTCTTGGTAGCCAACTCAATCTGCGCCAGCGTTTGATTCGTGAAACTGTTACTCATCACAAAGCTCGGATGGCCTGTGGCGCAACCCAGATTGACCAGGCGTCCCTCGGCCAGAATGAGAATCGAACGGCCCGATTTCAGCGTCCACTTATCCACCTGCGGCTTGATGTTTTCTTTGCGGCAAACCTTGCTCGTTTCGAGGTAATGCATATCGATTTCGCTGTCGAAATGACCGATATTGCAGACAATGGCTTCATCCTTCATCATTTCCATGTGCTTGCCGGTAATAACATCGCAGCAGCCCGTCGCCGTCACGAAGATATCCGCAATGGGTGCCACCTCTTCAAGTGTCTTCACTTCATAACCTTCCATCGCCGCCTGCAAAGCGCAGATGGGATCAATTTCCGTCACCACCACGCGGGCGCCGAATCCCCGCATCGACTGGGCACTGCCCTTCCCCACATCACCATAGCCGCAGACAACAACCATTTTGCCGGCAATCATAATGTCCGTCGCCCTTTTAATGCCGTCCGCCAAGGATTCCCGACAGCCATACAAATTATCAAATTTTGATTTCGTAACGGAATCATTCACGTTGATGGCCGGGAACAAGAGTTCGCCAGACGCCTGCATCTGATAGAGACGATGGACACCCGTCGTTGTTTCTTCCGACACGCCCCGGATTCCGGCTGCAACTTTCTGCCAGCGTTTAGGATTCTTTTTATATGATTGTTCCAAACGCGAAACAATAATTGCAAATTCTTTATTATCAACTTTTTGTTTGAGCAACTGCGGATTTTTTTCAATTTTGACGCCGTGGTGAATAAACAAGGTTGCATCGCCGCCGTCATCCACGATCAAATCGGGCCCCGAACCGTCCGGCCAGGTTAATGCCTGTTCCGTGCACCACCAGTATTCTTCCAGCGTCTCCCCTTTCCAGGCAAAGACCTTCGCACTGCCAGCTTTGGCAATGGCCGCCGCCGCATGATCCTGTGTGGAAAAAATATTGCAGGATGCCCAGCGTAGATCAGCGCCCAATTCCTTCAGCGTTTCAATCAACATGGCCGTCTGGATGGTCATGTGCAGACTGCCCATGATCTTTAACCCCTTAAGCGGCTTTTTGCGTCCGTATTTTTTGCGCACCGCCATTAGACCCGGCATTTCATTTTCCGCCAGTTCCATCTCTTTTCTTCCCCAGGCAGCCAGCGACAAATCCGCAACTTTATATTTCAGATTTTTATCAATATCCATAAATGCCATATTTTCCTCCAATTATTTCCCCAAGAATTGTTTGATCAATGTCGGATGCTGTTAACATAATCACCAGGTCAGTTCAATATCTTTATTCTCAAAGGCAGTCAATCCGCTCCACTGGTTAAAACATACTTGACATACATCATATATGCTGTATGATAATCGACAATGAACGGCAAACAATTAAAGAAACGCCTGGAAGAACATGGCTGGGTTTTGGACAGAATCTCCGGCAGCCACCATATTATGGTTAGAAAGGATTACCGCTCCATACCCATACCGGTCCATGGTACAACCGACCTGCCCAAAGGACTGGTCAAGGCCATCCTGAAACAGGCAGGCATAAAGGAGAAATAATGATGTTGCAATATCCCGCAAAAATCAGAAAGTCAGAAGGGGTTTATCTGGTCACCTTCCCGGATTTCGAAAATATCAACACTTGGGGTGAAACGCTTGACCAGGCCCTTAAAAACGCAGAGGAAGCCCTCAATGGTTGTCTTCAATCCGATTTTGAGCGAGGTTTCCAAATCCATGAGCCGTCTGACAAAAAAGGACGGAATATTTATGATATACCGGTAAAACCGCATATCGCCGTTTCTCTCATGCTTCGTAAACTGCGGGCTGGACGTACCCAGCAGGAAATTGCCCGTAAACTCAAAATATCTTTTCAAGTTTACCAGAGGCTGGAAAACCCGCGCAAGGCAAACCCCACCATTAAAACCCTGGAAAAAGTTGCTTCCGCATATGGCAAACACGTTACGTTAGGTTTTATGTAAAGACAGGACATTTCAC